>CAIPEB010000305.1 GCA_903863885.1 uncultured Planctomycetaceae bacterium
CCCGTCGATCCACGGCGCACCGACCAGCTCAAAGGGAGTGTCGGTTCCCCGCCCGACCGAGACATTGGTCGCCTCCAACAGGCAGACACCGGGATAGAGTGTCGCCTGCGCAAGGCTGCGCATGTTCGGCGAGGGGTTGACCCAGGGGAGCCCCGATCTGTCGAAGTACTCGGCTCGCCGCCAACCGACTACGGGCACGACTTCTAATTCGACTTGCATCTTCATCTCATCCCTGAACATCCGAGCCAGTTCGCCGATCGTCATTCCGTGCCGCACAGGCAGCGTGTGAAACGCCACGAACGACTCGCGACCGCCATCCAGCACGGGGCCTGCGACATCGACACCGTTGATCGGGTTGGGACGGTCGAGCACCACGAATCGCAGGCCGTTTTCGCCCGCCGCCTGCATGGCGTTTCCCATGGTGGATATGTAGGTATAGAACCTCGTACCGATGTCCTGGATGTCGAAAACGAGCGTATCGATGTTCTTCAGGCTCTCGGCGCTGGGTTTGCGGGTTTCCCCGTAAAGGCTGTAGATCGGCAGGCCGGTTTCCGGATGAGTCGCGTTATCGATTCTGGCCTGATCGAGTTTTCCCTCGATTCCATGCTCGGGGCTGAAGATGGCGACGAGTTGCAGCGACTTGGCGTCGTGGAGGATCTTCCACGTCGGGATGCCCTGTCGGTCGATTCCGGTCTGGTTTGTGATCAGACCGACGCGCCGGCCCTGAAGCTGTCGAAAGCCGTCGCGTTGAAGCACATCGATTCCACACAGTACGTCGCGAAGGGCGGCGCCGACGGATTGCGGCGAATGCGAATCGGTCCGCGCGGGATTCGGTTCGCCGGGGACGAGCACGCTGGCCGCGTCGACAGGAGCGGGCGGCGGATCTTTGATAGCGCCCGCGGCAATCGTGCCGATGCGGCCGGCCAGCGGGTTGACGTTTCCCTTGCCGTCCGGATGCAGGCGGTTGCTCAGGAAGATCACGAACAGCCGCAGATGGGGATCGATCCACAGCGACGTTCCCGTGAATCCTCCGTGTCCGAATGCGCGATCCGAGAAAAGTTCACCTCGGTTCGACGAGTATCCCGAGTGCTTGTCCCAGCCCAACCCCCTCAAGCCGCTCGTCGTCCGGTGGGATCGCGTCATTGCGCCGATGGTGTTCGGACTGATGACTTGCACTTCCTGATACGTGCCTCCGTCCAGCATCATCTGCGAATAGACCGCGAGATCTTCGGCTGTGGAGAACAGACCCGCGTGGCCTGCGATGCCTCCCAGCAGGAACGAGCGAGGATCGTGCACTTCTCCCCGCATCCAGTTTCCGTTGCGCTGTTCGGTGACGGCGGCCCTTTTGCGGAGTTCCTCACCGGGCAGAAATCCCGTCTCTTTCATGCCGAGCGGACCGTATATCCGGGCCTGTGAAAACTGGTGCACGTCCTGGCCGGAGATTCGTCGCACGAGTTCGCCGAGCACGATGAACCCGACGTCCGAGTAGACGAAGTCCGTTCCCGGCGCCGAACGCGTGGAAAGGGCGCAGATTCGCTCCCATGCCTTCGCGGGGCCGTCATCGTAGTCTTTCAGCGAGTTGTCGGGGATCAGGCCGCCCTGGTGCAGCAACAGATCTTCGACGGTGATGTCTTCCTTGCCCTTCTGGCCGAATTCGGGCATGTGCTGGGCGATCCGATCCCGCAATCGCAGGCGCCCCTGTTCGACGAGAAGCATGATGCTGGTCGCGGTGGCAACGGGTTTGGTAACCGATGCCATGTCGAACAGCGTATCGGTTGTCATCGCGGCGCGGTCCGGTTCAGATTGCCGGTCTCCGAACGCTTTCAGATAGACGATCTTTCCGTCACGGCCGACGCACACCACGCAGCCGGCCATTTCGCCTTTCGCCAGTCCATCGGCCACGGTGCTGTCGATCGCCTCGAGTTTCGCCCCTGCCATTCCGGCCGAATCAGGAGTGCCGTGAGGAAGGCCGGCGGACGCCGGAGCGGTGACCAGGATTGTGGACAATGCACAGACGAATGATGTCGCTCGCATGAATTTTGCCTCGGAGTGACGCGGTCCGTCAGTTCATTCAGTTTGTATCGTCATGGCCTTGCGAAGGTGGCCGCCGCAGTCGTCCAGAATCGCGCGAGCGTCGTCGGGTGATACCCGTCGCGATTGCACGACGACAGCGGTCTTCAATTCGCCGTCGCAGAAGGCGAGCACCGCCTCGGCCTGCTCTTCGGTGATTCCGGTGAGCATTGATACGATGCGCCGCGTGCGATGAATGAGTTTGGTATTGGTGGCCCTCAGGTCCACCATCAGGTTGCCGTACGTCTTGCCTAGCAGGACCATCGTGCCGGTGGTCAGCATGTTGAGCACCATTTTCGTGGCGGTCCCGGCTTTCAACCGCGTCGAGCCGCTGATTACTTCGGGGCCCACGACCGGAACGATGCAGACGTCGCACTCAGTCGCCAGGGCCGAGGCGTGATTGCAGCTGAGTCCGATCGCCAGTGCACCGATGCGTCGCGCATAGTTCAGTCCGCCGATCACATACGGCGTCCTGCCGCTGGAAGCGATGCCCACCACGGCATCCGCGGCGGAAAGGTGCGCCTCGGCAAGATCGCGTTCCGCGAATTCGGGATGGTCTTCCGCGCCTTCGACTGCGCGAGTCAACGCGGCAGGGCCCCCGGCAATCAATCCGATCACGAGCCCGGGCGGCGTGCTGAATGTCGGCGGGCACTCGGTTGCATCAAGGACTCCGAGGCGTCCGGAAGTGCCGGCGCCGATGTAAATGAGACGGCCTCCAGCTCGCATTCGCGCCGCGATGCCCTCGACGGCCTGCGCGATCGCGTTCGCTACAGCTTCCACCGCGGCGGCAACCTGGGCGTCTTCCCGGTTCATAAGACGCACGATTTCAAGTGCCGACAGCCGGTCGATGTTCTCGGATGCCGGATTCCGCTGTTCGGTGGTCAACTGATTGAGCATGGGATCACGGATGAGCTACGATGTGCGGACGATGAAAGTTCGTTCAGTTCTCGGAACCGACTGTTAAAGCGGTCAGCCGCCCATTCAGGCCGCAATCGCCGAAGTGGTCGGCCACAGCGGGATAACTTAACTGGAGAGCGGCGGGGTTCACAACTCTTGCGGCGCGTTAACCGGCTCGGAAAGAAGCAATATGGAGAAGGATCTGAGTGCGGTTGCGGGTGATACAGCTCACGGGAACTGTGTGATCGGTGTCGATGGCGGCGGCACAAAGACCGTTGCCTGGTTGGCACGGCGAACTCCGTCCGGTGGATTTGCGGTGTTGGGGAAAGGTGAAGCGGGCCCGGGCAATCCGCGCGCTGCCGGCTTTGAACCGGCCCTGGAGAATCTCGGGCGGGCGATACTCGCGGCCTTTTCCTCGGCATCGCTTCATCCCGGCGCCGTCCGCTCCGCTTGCCTTGCACTGGCCGGCGCGGGACGCGAATCGGAACGCACGCGGATCCACGAGTGGGCCTGCCGACAGCGCGTGGCGAGTTCCGTAAAGGTCGTGAATGACGCCGAACCCTTACTGGCCGCGGGCACATCGTCCGGATGGGGCGTGGCCTTGATTTCGGGGACGGGTTCATTGGCCTATGGCCGCAACGCTGCCGGAGAAGTCGCGAGGGTGGGAGGCTGGGGATACCTGTTCGGGGACGAAGGAAGTGCCTATTCCGTCGCAGTCGCCGGACTGCGCGCCGCGGCGCATCTGGCCGACGGACGAGGCAGGCCAACGGTTCTCCTCGAACGCTTGCTCGCTCGAATCGGCGGAGGGCAGGTGCAACGACTCGTCGAGGTCATTTACCAGGAGGGCTTCGATCGCAGTTCCGTGGCGAAACTCGCGACCGCAGTGCTCGAGGCAGCCGACGAAGGGGATGCAGTTTCGGTGGATCTGCTGCGGCAGGCCGCCCGCGAACTTGCAGTCATGGTGGAGGTTTTGAGCGTCCGTCTTCGTTTTGTCGCAGATGATCTGCCGCTCGCCCTGGCGGGGTCATGGCTGCTCGGCGCCACGCTCCTGCAGGAGCTGTTCCTGCAGGAACTTCACGCACGAGGTATTCGGCCTCGCATCCAGCGGGTGTCTGAGCCCGTTGCGGGCGCTGTTCAACTGGCGTGCCTCGGCTGAGGGGCCAAACCGGTCCATTCTTGGAGGTTCTTGGCTTCACCCACAGGAGTTTGACGAGTCCCGCCGGCGCGGATAAGGTGACGACTTGCAATTCGGAGATTGGCTGCGCGAAACTACTTGGAGGAACATTCTAATGAAGCGAGCGATCGTTATCGCGGCGATGTGTCTGGCCTGCATGGTCGGGCGGGCATGGTCGGCCGACACGGCTTGTGAACAGATCTTCGACGGCAAAACGCTGGACGGTTGGGACGGCAATCCCGACGTCTGGTCGGTTCAGGACGGCGCGATCACCGGAAAGACGACGGCGGAAAAACCGATCAAGGGCAATACGTTCCTGATCTGGCGGAAGGGCGATGTCGGCGATTTCGAGCTGAAGCTCGAATACAAACTCATCGGGGGCAATTCGGGAATTCAGTACCGCAGTTTCGAGGTTCCGAACGAGAAGTGGGTTGTCGGCGGATATCAGGCCGACTTCGAGGCGGGCGATAACTTCTCCGGGATTCTCTACGGGGAGCGCTATCGCGGCATTCTGGCCAATCGGGGCCAGAAAACCGTGATCAAGGAAGGCGGCAAGGTGGAAGTTGCCGGCAGCGTCGGCGATTCGGCGCGGATCCAGTCGAAGATCAAGAAGGAAGACTGGAACACGTACGAGATTACGGCCAAGGGGTTCC
>CAIPEB010000306.1 GCA_903863885.1 uncultured Planctomycetaceae bacterium
AGTTTTTTTGTGATTCAGCGAAGAAACTTCACAAGGCCTTCGCTGGTTCTAGGCCTAGATGGTCGAGGATTGCGACGTGATCTTCGCGTGGCAATCGCAGTATCAATTCAGCAGCGGCAGCCGGATCTTCAACATGCGCGGAGAAGCAATCACTTCACTTACAGGAAAGCCCGCTCTGCGCTTGGAACGTACAGTTCCAAGGGGCGGAGGTCGCCACTTACAACAACGGCCATGCGTTTTTTGGAAGGTTCAACATGCGAAGCGACGACTTCACCTGGCAGTCCGATCCGCGCCGCACGCGCCGCCGCTTCATCCGCGACACGGCACTCTTGACAGCCGCGGGGCCTCTCACGGCGTTCCCGATGTGTGCGGCCGCTGAGCCGCCCGCAGCCGAGGCCGCGGAGCAGGCCCACGCCGAAATCTGGCGGCGCTTCATCGGCCCGCACAATGTCATGCTGGACTTCACCATGCTGGACGGCTCGGTGTCGTTGCCGACCCCTGAGGAGTGCCGAGCCGGCAAACCGAACGCGTTGGGCTGGTGGGCCCCCATTGAGAATGGCGCGATGTTCTGCGGACTCTATCTGGACGCGGCTGTCAACCGCTGGCGCCGCACGCGGTCCGCGGAAGATGCGGAAAAGGCGCGGCGACTAATGGAGGGCCTGCTGTTCCTGAACTCGATCAGCGACGTCCCCGGCTTTGTCGGCCGCGGTGTGAGCACCGATGGAAAATCACATTACGCCATGGGCTCCAACGACCAGACTTTCCCGTGGTTCCTGGGCCTGTGGCGTTATCTCGATTCCGGGCTGGCCGGCAACGACGAGCGGCGGATCGTGGCCCACCTATCCGAGACCGCCGATGCGATCGTGAAACTCAACTGGGCGATGCCAGCTGAGCCGCCGTTCGGCCGGCGCGGCGGATTCCTGGGCCTCGGCTTCGACAACGTGCCCCGCTTGCTGTTTGTGGCGAAGATGATGCACGTCCTCTCCGGGGACGCGAAATGGGACGCGATCTACCGGGCGGCCCTGGCACGGCGCGGCGGCAAGGACCAGCATTCCGGCCTCGAAGTCTGCGAACGGGGCATGTTCTTCGAGACTGCCTATCACCACACCTGGACCTCTTGCTGCAGCGTGGGCGCGCTCCGCGGCCTGTGGGAACTGGAAAAGGACGAAACCCTCCGGGCCGCCTTCGCTCAGGGGCTGCAAGCCAGCGCCGACATCGCTTTCCAATATCTGCGGCTGGCGCAACAATTCGATCGCGACGACAAATCGTTCTTCGATCCCGACTGGCGCCGCTGCATGCTGCCGCTGTGGAAACCGCAGCAAACCGAGCAGGAGGCGCAAGACCTGGCCCACGAACAGTTACGGGCCTTCTGCAAGCAGTCGCCCCGCCGAAGCAAGGAATGCGATTTCGTTCGCGAACCAGCTTCCGCCGCCTGGATCGTCACCCTGGCGCCCGATCCCGTCATCCTCACGCAGCGCGCTGCGGATATCCGCCGCGTCATTGCGCATTACAACTACGCTGCACTGTACTACTGCACGTTCTTTTGGGTGGAATCGGCATGGTGGCGACTTGTGGCTGCGGCAATGTAGTCTATTCGCTGTTTCCATCCCAATAAGATGCTGTCGCAGTGGAGGTCCCCGCGCGAATCGACAGAGGAGGCCTTTATCATGCGGAGTACGATGTTCATTCACAGCCTGGGGCTGCTGATGTTGTGCCTTGGCGCAACGGCTCGGCAGGGAGTTGCCGACATCGCGAGTCCGCGCAGCAAGACAGTCTATTCCGTACTGCGCGAGCCACTGCCGGCCGAAGTCCTCGGCACCAGGGAAAGTGACAGGGAGGTCATCATCGAGGGTCCCACCTTCACTTACAGCCTGCAAAAGGCAACGGGTGGGATCTGTTCCCTGAAAGCGTGTCGCCAAGGGGCCGCGGTCCTGGAACTCGTCGGACCGGCGGATATCGTGGTCGACGACTACCGGCTGGCCGCAGACAGTACGGTCGGTACGACTGGCATCGTCCGCCAGAGCAGTGAGCAGATCGTGCTCGAAACGGAGGGCACGTTGCACAGCAGTACGGCCGGCGCCCCAGAACTGCCCTATCGCCTGACGACAACCGTCTATAACGACGGAGTGGTCGTGTCGCAGATCACGCTTCACCCCCGGCAAGATGTCGCGGTACGTCGTGGCATCGAGTTCCGCGCCGCGGCGCAGGGTGTTTTTCGGCATTGCCTGCATAAGACCCGGAGCGAGCATGACGCGGCAGTCCGACCGATCGCATTGCCGATGCCGGGCAAGAGCATGGCCTTTACCGATCGGACCTCCTGCCTGCAAGTCTTCAGCTCGGAAGCCGCCTTGGCGATCTTCACCGACGGGGGCGGGCTGAACTTGAGCGACGACAAGCGGGAAACGGCCATGGTTCATGTTCTCGAGGCGCCGGCCGACCGCGTCCGCCTGGAGCTTTTGCAGAAGATCGTCGCCGTCGGCCCGGGCGATGAGCCGTTTCTGCTGAAGGCGGACGGCGGCTGTACTTTTCGCGTGGGTCTGAGCGTCGCTCCTAACAGGCACCCGCATCCCCGCTGGCGCGACCTCAGGATGTTTGTGTGGGCGGGTGATGCCAAGAACCCGTACCCGACCGACGAGGAGGTTCGAGAGGTGGCCCGGCTGGGATTCACCCTCTTTCAGATGCACCGGGTCGGGACGCCGGGCGAGCCGCGTCCCCCGGCCGATCAGTTGCAGCGCGTGATCGATGCGGTGCACGCGTCAGGCATGCTCTTCCTGTGGACGGAGAACGCCGACCTGATGTATGCCAATGCCCCGAGGGTGGCGGAACTCCGTGAAAGCGGCCAGTGGCCGCTCTGGCAGGGATTCAATTATGGCGGACGGTACTGTGCCACGATGGATCCCTACTGTGATCTGGTGGCCACTTGTCTCGCGTCACCCAACGGCTTGAGTGACTACCGGCAGGTCACGTGGACGCGAATGTTCGATAAGTACGCCGTCGACGGCCTCTACCTGGATGACAATCTGGCGTACGCGAATTGCGAGCTCTGGAAAGAACATGGGCATCCGCGGCAGACGTACGACTGCCTGATCGAACTGCACGATGTGAACTGGCGGCGCCGCCAACTGTTTCGACAGCGATGCCCGCACGCCGTGCTGGTCGACCACTGCAGCACGGCGACGTTCTTGCCGGTGATCGCCGATTTCGACGTCCATCTCTACGGCGAAGGATACGGTTTCGCCACGCCGGAAACGTATCGGGATCAATTCGGCTGGCTGCAGAGCATGCCCGCCCAGGGTTGCATCTGGCCCGGCGACTCAGAGAGTTCGCGGTGTGCCGCGCGCGTGGCCTACAACTTTGACTTGCTGACCGGCGGCGGACAATACAGCTACCTGTGCTGGCGTCTGTGGCCCGGCAAGTTCCCTTATGCGGCCGGAGTCACGGCCGACGAGACCTGGTTCGTGCGGACCTATAACCTCGCGCAGTTTTATTTCGGGATGTACGAGTCGGACCCCTGCAGCGTCGCCAATTCAAAACGTCTCGTCTCCAATACGGCGCCCCAAACCTACGCGGCAGCCTATCGGAACCGAGCGTGGGGCGACTGGCTGATCGTCCTGGCCACTATGGCTCAGCAGCCTCAGGCGGCGTCCCTGGGGTTCGCGGCTCTCGAGGGGCTGAGCATGGCCCCCGACTCGCGGTATGCGCTCTACGACGTCCATCAGCGAAGCGTGCAATACCATGACGGAGCCTCGCTCGGGCGCGGATTGGCCGACTTCACGCTGCCGGCCGGAGGGCTGGGGCTGTTTTGCCTCCGCCCGGTCCCCGCGAACGGTCCCTATCATCTGTGGGGCGGGAAGCGGATTTCCGAAGAATGGACGCTTGCGGACTCAAAGCTGACCTGCGGACTTCACGGACCGAACGGACTCGAAGACCTTGTCCTCCTGGCCGACCCAAACCGCACAATTGAAGAAGTCAAAGTCGCGGGCAAGCCGGCGATGTTCGTCCGGGATCCCGCAAGCGGTTTGGTCTATGGGCAGGTGACTTTTGCGGCTGATCCGATCCAACTGGAAGCCGCCTGCCTGCCTGCGGGCAAGTCGCAATTGCCGGAACGGCCGATCCCCAAACTCGTGGCGCCGGGGCGGCAGGCTTCCGTCTCGGCTGCCGCTGCGGAGTACTCGTGGACCAAGGTGATGCAGGCCGCCGCGTTCGCTGAACGGGACGGTGCCGGAGCCGCGACGTACGACGGCAAGATGTGGTTACTCGGCGGCTGGGGGGACGACCCTGCGGGAGGTCCGCGCCACGTGGGCTACAACGATGTGTGGAACACCGTCGACGGACTGCGTTGGACGCAAGTCAGGCCCAACACGCTAAGTGCCACGGATGTCTGGGAAGGTCGCCACTGCGGCGGGTATGCCGTCTTCAACAACAGGATGTGGATTGTGGGAGGCGACCCGCTCCGGAAGCACTTCCAGAACGACGTCTGGAGTTCCACGGACGGAGTCGCCTGGCAACAAGCGACGGCCAACGCGCCGTGGGGCCAGCGGAATCTGCACGTGACGATGGTGCATGACGGCAAGCTCTGGGTGATGGGCGGTCAAGCCATGCCTCAATTCGTGCCCGACGTTCCGGAAGCCTTCTACAACGATGTGTGGAACAGCACCGACGGCGTGAACTGGACGCAGGTCACGGCCCGCGCACCCTGGTCACCGCGAGGCATGATCCAGGGATCGGTGGAGTTCCAGGGGCGGATGTGGCTGCTCGGCGGCGGCACCTACGACACGCCCGCTCATCCGACACGGGCGTTCTATAACGAAGTCTGGAGTTCCGCGGACGGAGTGCAGTGGCAATTGAACGCGGTCGCTCCGTGGCCACCCAGGCAGTATCACAGCGTGGCCGTATTCGACAACAAGATGTGGGTCATGGCCGGCGGCAACAACAGCACGCCCGGTTACAACCGCAATGACGTGTGGTACTCCGCGGACGGTGTGAACTGGACCGAACTGCCGAACACTCCTTGGCCGCCCCGCCACGCGGGAACCGCCTTTGTCCACAACGGCCATCTTTGGATGGTCGCGGGGAGTCATCCGGACAGCACTCCGATCAACGACGTATGGCGGCTCGACAAATCGTCCGCTCCCCGGCAGCCTGCCGAATAGTTCGTGTTCCAAGAGTATCTTTCGTGCTTCGGATTGCGAACCTCAGGGTTCAAAGCCGTGATTTCTTACTGGCCCCGGTGATGAGACGACACTGCGATGAAACACATCCGCTCACTGCTCGCCGCCCTGCTGCTCGCGCCGCTGACCGCAGTGCACGCTGCCGACGTGCGCGGGGCAGACCTCTTTCGCGATTCCTCGCAGCCTGTTGACGTCCGCGTGGCTGATTTGCTCTCGCGATTGACGCTCGAAGAGAAGGCGACATTGCTCGATCACAAAGGTCCGACCGTCCAGCGGTTCGGCATTCGCTCTGACCAGTGGAACCAATGCCTCAACGGTGTGAAGTGGGATCGGCCGACAACGCTGTTTCCCACCTGCATCGCAATGGCGGCGACGTGGGATACGAATCTCGTTCACGAAGTGGCGACGGTGTTGTCCGACGAAGCACGAGCAATCTACAACGGCTGGCACCTGAACCCGAACGAGGCGGGCGAGCACAAGGGGCTGATCTACCGCGCGCCGGTCATTAATATCGGCCGCAATCCGTATTGGGGCCGCAATCACGAGGCGTGGGGCGAGGACCCGTTTCTGACGGGGAATATGGCAGTGGCCTACGTGCGTGGTTTGCAGGGCGACGACCCGCGTTACCTGAAGATCGCGGCCACACTCAAACACTATGCCGTCAATAACGTGGAGGCGGATCGCACGGCGTTGAACGCGTCCGTGCCGGAGGCCATGCTGCGCGATTACTGGCTGCCGCATTTCCGCGACGCGGTGGTCGATGGCAACGCGCAGTCGCTGATGGCCAGCTACAACGCGATCAACGGCACGCCGAACAATATAAACCACTGGCTGCTCACGGACGTGCTGAAGAACGAGTGGCGGCATGAGGGCTTCGTCGTCTCGGATCTGGGCGGCGTCCGCACCATGGTGGCCGGCCACAGCAAGGGCACGATGACCTACGTCGATGCGGTCGCGCAGTCGGTGATGGCGGGCTGCGACTTTTCCGACAAGGAGTATCGCGAAAACATCCCCACTGCCGTGCGCGAAGGAAAACTCACCGAGGCAAGACTGAATGACGCGGTTTCGCGTGTGCTGCGAGTGCGATTCCGTCTCGGCGAGTTCGATCCGTTTGACGCAGTGCCTTACAGCAAGATCGCGCCGAACGTGGTGTGCAGCGCCGAACATCGCGACGTCGCATTGAAAGCAGCTCGGGAGAGCATCGTGCTGCTGCAGAATCGCGATCAGTTGCTGCCGCTGGACAAGTCAAAGCTCAAACGCATCGCCGTGCTTGGTCCGATGTCGAACCGCTTGGTGCTGAATAACTACAACGGCCAACCGGACGCGATCATAACGGCGTTGCAGGGCATCCGGGATCGCGCCGGTAAAGACGTCGAGCTGCTCCACGACGATGGCTGCAATGTGACGGGCGGCGGCCGCGAAGACACCGGCATTGCGCATGCTGCTGATCTCGCGCGCGGTGCGGATGTTGCGATCGTCTGCGTGGGAACGGACGGGCGAGTAGAGCACGAAGGACGCGACAGAATTACGCTGGGACTCACCGGCGCGCAGGAAGAACTGGTGAAGGCCGTGCTCGCCGCGAATCCGCGCACCGTCGTCGTGCAGATGAGCGCCGGCCCACTGACAGTGCCCTGGTTGAAAGCGAACGTGCCCACAATGCTGCAAGCCTGGTGGAGCGGCGAGGAAGGCGGCCACGCGCTGGCCGACGTGCTCTTCGGCGAAGTGAATCCTGCGGGACGTCTGCCGCACACGGTCTATGCCGGCGAGGCGCAGGTACCGCCGCAGGACGAATACGACATCAGCCAGGGCTTCACCTACATGTACCTGAAGAGCGAACCGCTTTACGCTTTCGGCCATGGCCTGAGCTACACGCGGTTCGAGTATGCGGGCCTCGAAGCTTCCGGCACGCCGCTTACCGTCACCGCCACGATCAAGAACACCGGAACACTCGCAGGCGATGAAGTCGCGCAGCTCTATCTCGTACCGCCAAAGTCCGACGCCGCACGTCCGCGACTGATGCTGCGCGGCTTCCAACGCGTAAGTTTGCAGCCCGGCGAATCGAAACAGGTCCGCTTCACCGTGCCGGATGAAAGACTTGCGTTTTGGAACACGGAGACCAAGCACTTTGACGTGCAGCGCGGCGCGTGGGGCGTGAACGTGGGCGCCTCGTCCTCGGACATTCGACTTCAAGCTCGTTTCATCAAGTGAACCGTCCTCGAACGTCGTGCGGAACGGCGCGACGCGCGATTCAGGACATGCGAGCAAAGGTGATGAACGGCGAGATGACCGCGGGCCGGCGTCGACGTATGCGCGTGCCTGTCTCTTGACTTCGCATTCACACGATTTCCTCGCGAACGGAATCCCAGCGAACCTGCCGCCGCTGCTGGTACGAGAGCAGCGACATGAGGAACGTTGCGGTTTCAATGAAGGCCTCGTCAGTCGAACACTTGGGCGTGCCGCGGTTCTGGATGCAATTCACCCAATCCACGACGTGATCGGGTTGCTCGGGAGTCAGCTTCCAGTCATAGCCTTTGGGCAGGTCCTTTCGGGGGTTGTGATCTTCGGGAAGAATCTGGAAGCGGGTGACATTATGGGCGATGTCGTCGAAACGCAACGTGGCATCGCAGCCGCAGATCTCAACCGGTTGTTGGGCCTTGCCGGTGTTCATGCTCCCGGTGAATGTCATCGTCCGGCCTAGCTTCTCGAACTCGTAGGTCGCGGACCACGTGTCCGGCACATCACGATCATCCCGCAACTGAGCGATCAAGCCCGAGCACGTGCAGGTGTCCGGGATGCCGTGACCGAGGAGGTACTGTACGAAGTCCGTCTCGTGCGAAAGCAAGTCGCCGGCATAACCTGTACCGTAAGCCCAATAACAGCGCCAGTGCCAGAAGTGGCGTTCGTTCCACGGGACCTTCGGCGCCGGTCCGAGCCAGAGATCCCAGTGCACGTCCTTGGCGACCTGCGCCGGGTCCGGCCTGTCCCATTGATCGTAGTAACCGTACCAGCGCCAATTGGGACGTCCCGGCAGGGGCGACTTGAAGCGGCCGGTCCGTACCAGGGTGATCGGACCGAGAATGTTCTGGGCCAGCAGTTCCCGGGCCTGCAATGCGCAGGCGGACTGACGGGCCTGATGTCCAAGCTGGAATACGACGCGGCTGGCTTTCAACGCGTCGCGCATCTGTTTAGCCTCGGCAAGGGTCCGCGAGAACCCCTTCTCACAGTAGATATCCTTGCCGGCTTTCGCGGCATCCAGCACCATCTGGCAATGCCAGTGATCCGGCGTTGCAATGACTACGGCATCGACATTCGGATCCGCCAACAGTTCGCGGTAATCGACATAGGCTTTCACGTCAGGGTTCTTGCTGCGCTCGATGCCTTTCTGCCGGTGCGGAGCGTATACGTCACACACGGCGGTCACCTTGGCGTCGGGAGCATTCACCACGGCCTTGATGAGGTCGCCGCCGCGAGTGCCCAGGCCGATGCAGCCGATGCCGACCTGTTTGTTCGGCGATGGTGCGGAAATCGCCGCGGTGGCGAATGTCGAAACGGCGGCCAAGGCCGTGGCTGCCTTGCCGGTGGCATCAAGGAACCGCCGGCGGTTCATGGCGAGATTTCGTTTCATGACTTGGAACCTCTGCAGTTTCTCTTCAGGTGATTGTCCACGGACCGCAAGCTTACTCCTCCAAAGCTTGTCGCGTGACGATGGGCACATAGCCGGCTTCCAATCCGGGCGGCGGCGTCACCAGCAAAGCGGGATCGAGATCGGCCAGTTCGCCAACCTTGGGTGGCGGCAGGTAGTCGCGGTCCTGCTTCCAGTTGCGATGCAGCCTTTCGACCCGTGCCTGCATAGCCTCGCGTTCGTTGTCGGTCAAGTCGGCGTTGAGCATAGCGGGCTGGTCGGCGAAACGGTACCAGTAATACGTGACCGTGCTGCCGTCACCGAGGCGTGCGCGGAATGGTCCGGCCACTGGACCGGGCTTTTTCCAGCAACTGGTCGGTTCCTCGGGCGTGACATAAGGTTCGGCGCGGGCTTTGCGCGGGGGACGAAAGTCGAACTCCGCCAGACCGGTTTCGGCAGGCACTTCTTCGGCACGCACGGGCAGCCACTCGGCCTTCTGATTCGGATTCGTCGTCAGGCGATAGTACTCGGGCAGAGCCACAAGCGAACTGTGCGGCGCATCACATGGTGCGACCGACTGGCGGTTCCAACGGTAGCCGAATGTATTCGCGTCGAGAGCCAGCGGAGTAGCCAACGCGTTCCAGGCCAGCTGCGCTCGTTTTTCCTTGGGGACATCGGCCCCATAGATTTTCCAGGTTGCGCCGCCGCGTCCGCTGAACACGTGCAGCACGGCGCCGTCTTCTTTGATCGCCCCGCTGGCCGGAGGACCGCCTTCGAACCAGGCTTTCACCGCGTCCCACAGCGCACTCTTGTTGTAGGAGGTGATGCGGTGCACCAGCACCGAATCGCCTTCTGCGCTGCTCGGAAAACGCACGTTGGCGACCCTCGCATACGTATCACCTTTGGCGTCGTCGGATTGCGCGGCCGGAATATATTGGGTTTCCATCTGCAGCGCCCGGTTGGGCTGGGAAGGACGCGCATCCAGGAACATTCCCGCCAGGCGAGGCTCGTTGACCGTTGGATGAGACCAGAAATAGGGCGTGAAAAACGTCAGGGGGCCTTTGAAGTTGCCCGTGTTCAGGAACAACGTCCAGCACTGATCGCCGGTGGGGACGTTTTGCCCGGCGGTGGTCGATCGGGCCGTCGCCAGCGGCAGCGGCAAGTAACCGTAGCCGAACAGTTTGCCGGCCTCGCCTTGTTTCAGATTGAGGCCGTCGGGGGGCCAGAGCAACCACGGACTGAGTTGCGCTATGCCGTATTTGCCCCGCGGTTGATCCCAGTCGCGGCCTTTGCCCGCCCCGGGGCCATTGGCCCACTCAACGAAATTCAACGCCACTCCGCCCATGATGAACTTCGGCGTTTCGGTGGCAAAGCGGGTATCGCGCCACCAGCCCAGGCCCCCCTCGATGTCGGAATACATTTCTTTTTGCGGCTTGGGGCCGTCGTACTGGGCGAACATCCACGTGCCGAACAGGCCGGACTGAAAGCGATTGCCCGGATACTGCTGCAACAAAGGCCAGGCCGCCACGTACATCGAGAAACCGGCGTTGTAGGTTTCCGGCACTTTTTCCTGCGGAACCAGCAGATACCCGGACATCTCTCCTTCCTGGACCCGACGGGCAGTGCCGGCCGTAATGAGCCGTTGCATTGCCTGGCCCATCGCTTCGCCGATGAGGTAGTACGTTTCGGCGTTCGAATTCCAGTGGTATGCCTGTTTGCTCGGCGACTGCTCGCTCGGACGCCAGAACGCCCTGGTGCCCACGAACGCCACATTGCCCCGGAATTCCGGCCGCTCGGCGACTGCGGCCTGAGCCTTCATCAGCGAAAGTGCGCGCGGGTGATTTTCTCCGGGGCCGCTCATGCCGGTCTCGGCAATCACAAACGGCAGCGAGGGCACTGCGAGGTCCCTCCGCATGTCGCGGATGAAGCACGCCATGTTGCTCTCGTACTCGGCGTTGAACTTGTCGTTGATGCGGTCGTTCCAGCCCTGATGCCAGCCGAAGCCGGAAAGCACATAAGTTCCGTCGCTGCCCGGCACAAGATCTTTGATGTTCGCAATCGCTGCCCGGGTCAGCCTCAACGTTTCGCGGTAGTACTTGCCGATGATTTCCGGATCTTGAGCTACCGCGGCATCGGCCGTCGTGCCCAGAGAATAGGCCGGCATGCCCGCACTTGGCGGGCGAAAATCGACTGCCAGGCTTTTGCCGCCCCAAGCGCATTTGATGAGAAGCACCGGTTCGTCCAGCGCGTCGCCCAGCACCCAGCCAAAACCGAGTTCCGGCCCGATCATCCCCTCGTTGGCGCCAAAACCGGCGGTCAGCGGTCCTTTGCGGTCCAGGTAGGTAATCCACACGTCGTCGCGCCGGCGCCATTTCCCGGCGGAATCCACCAGCGGTGCAAAGCGTTCCGCGGTCGCCGCATCCTTCACGAGGTATTCCAGCGAGCCCTTGCCGCCATTGCGATTCGGATCGACGGCGATGATACCGTGCCCTTCCATGTTCGACTGGCCCACCAGGACGAAGACTCGCGTCGGCTTCGTCGCCGCTCTCACTGAAGAGTTCGCGCCCCAAGCGGCCAGCAAGAACACCAGGACCAGTTTTCCTGTGATTCTCATGGCGTGATGTCCTCAACTCTCATTTGTCGTTGTTTGCGGCCGGGTTTTCGGGCCGGGTGCGGCCTGACGTCTTGGATTGATCCAATAGTGCTTTCAGCTGCTTGGCGATCTGCGGCTGCTCGAAGTAGAGGTTCCTGGTTTCGCCGGGGTCGGTCTCCAAGTTGTAGAGTTGGCCCGGTGCTCCGGGGGCGGTGTCGGCGAGGATGAATGGCTGAAGACCGCGATCACTCTCGTAGTTATTGCCGCCCGAGCCGGTGTGATCCAGGTATTTCCAGTCGCCCTGGCGAATGGAAAGGTATGGCGGGCCGCCAAAAGCCTGCTGGAGCAGGTAGGGCCGAATGGGGCCGCTGTCCTGGCCCAGGAGGGCGGGAAGAAGGCTGAAGCTGTCCTCTGCCGCATCATTGGGCAAGTCCGCACCGATGATGGCGGCGACAGTGGCCATGATATCGGTCAGACAGGTGAGTTGCCGGCAGGTCGAACCGGGCTTCACCTTGCCCGGCCAGCGGACGAGGAACGGCACGCGATGGCCACCTTCCCAGTCATCGCGTTTCATGCCGCGCCAGGGGCGCGCGCCGTCGTGGCTGAAGTCGGCACGCATGTGGATGACGCTGGCCGTTTCCGGACCGTTGTCGCTAGTCAGGATTACCAGCGTGTTGTCGGCCAAGCCAGTTTTTTCGAGCGTCGCCAGCAATTCCCCAACGATGTAATCAAGCTCATGGATGAAATCGCCGTGCGGTCCGGCGCCGGACTTGCCCTTGAATTGGTCGGCGGCGAACGATGGCAAGTGCACGGCCTGCGCGGCATGGTACAGGAAGAACGGCCTGCCCGGCGCACGTCGGGCGATCGATTCGATAAATTCACGGCTCTTCTGCAGGAAAATGAGGTCGATTTCCTCCATGGGAAAATCTGAGGCAATCAGTCCCTCTCTGCAATCATTGGCGCAGGGATGTTTTGGCAGGAGCTTCTTGTCGATTTTGCCCGTGGGCGGAACGGGTACACGGTCTCCGTCGATGAAGGCGTAGAGCCAGTCCGTCGTGGGGCAACATGCCGTGCCAAAGAAACGGTCGAAGCCGTGGTCGAGCGGTCCACCTTCGATGCGACGCGAGAAGTCCACACGCCGCACCGCCTCTGAGCCGTTGCCGCGGATCGGCTGGCCCTCCTTGTCGAAAAACGTCAATCCGATGTGCCACTTGCCGACGCACCCCGTGGTATAGCCCTTCGCACGGAGCATTGCCGGCAGCGTGAGCCGCCCGTGCGCGATGAGCGATGGACCACCGACGCCAGTGAACACCGAGCCGCCGCGCGGGACCCGGAAGGCCATCTGCCCCGTCATCAGGCTGTAACGTGAGGGCGTGCAAACCGTGGCCGGGCTGTGGGCATCTGTAAACCGCATCCCTTCCCGCGCGAGACGATCGATGTTGGGCGTGGCGACTTTGGCTCGATCGTTGTAGCAGTTCACGTCGCCGTAGCCGAGGTCATCGGCGAGTATGACGACGATGTTAGGTCTTGACGAAGGCTCCGCAACGGGAGAGCTCAACGCAATCAGCGGCGCCGTCACCGTGGCGGTGAAGCCCAAGAGAACGCGCAGTATCTTTCCTCTCATCTGAGGAATTCCCTTCTGCAAGCGGCCGGCAACCGCCCCGCTCAGGACAGACGGCCGATTTGCGGGCCCCTCATGATGCCCGAGCGAATGCATCATTCGAGGGTGACTTGTGGAAGCCTGTCGGTTATTGTCGGTGACGGACAAGCCGACTGGCAGCATCGCACTCGACTTCGGTTTAATCCATCGAACCGCTTTCAACAAGCTCTTCCGCAGACATTTGGGCCGGTTGCTTCGCGAGAGCCGCCGCCTGCGGGCAAGTTCAGGTCAATTCCGCCAGTATGAATAACGAAATGGGGACGCAGACTCTGCAAACTCGGGATTCGCAGCCATGAAAACGCACTTTCTAGTTCTGATCCCTCTGGTTGCGATCGGCGGCATCGCCGCAGGCGAATCCATCACCATCGAAGGCCGTTTCGGCCGCGCAGAGGTCGAAACGGAACGGCCGCGTCTTACGTCCTTGGTGCTGCGTCGCGAGAACGGTTCGCTGGAACCGCATTCGATATTGTCCCCGCGAGGTCTGCCTTGGCTTCGCGGGGTGCCGGATTGGGGAACGGAATCGCTTACCTACGCCGTAGATGAAAGCGGACATCGGCTGGAGAGCCGAAACAGGGCAGCGGAAGCGGTGGAGAGAGCCGCTGACGGCATCGTGTTGCGCGGGGTCGTGTTGACCGACGGGCCGCAGGAGCCGGCGGCGCGCGAGGATTGGCGGCTGACGAGCGAGGGCGACGAACTAGTCTGGACCGTCGAACGTACGTGGCTGCGAGACATGACCGTGAGCAGCACGGGAACGCCGGCGCTGTTCTTCAGCACGCGCCCCATCAACAGCAACCCGTCCACGATTCTGCCTAACTCGGTTGCCACGACGCTCTGGATCGACCCTGATAGGCTGCGGGGCTGGCACAATCCGTATTACCGACCGGCCGCGTTCGATTTCGGATATAAGTTGGCGTTGGAGAATAACGTGGTGGTCACCGAGCCGGGCGGTTGGGCCGTGCTGAAACTCTTCTCCGCCTGGTCGCATGAGTGCGAGCCTCGCTTCAGCGTCGAAGGCGGACATCTCTACCGGCGCGGACATTTCGGATGGCTGAGCGAAGCAGGAGTCGTTGGTTCGCCTGAGGCGAAGCGACACTTCAAAGCTGGCGAGAAAGAGAGGACCCGGCTGCGAATCGCCTCAGTTCCAAGCGCGGCGACAGGCCACCAACTCACGGTGCAAGCCGAAGATGCCAGCGGGACGGTCGATGCATTACGTGCTTTCTACGGCGCGCTTATCAACGGCGGGTGTGTGAACGATCAGGTTCACTACAACTTCGGCAACGAACCGGACGGATGGTATTACGGCGGAGCGTCGTGGATGAAGGGCCTGGCCTTGCTGGCTGGGGCGCCGGCTCCCGAACCGACCGCATTACGTCCCTATGACGTCCCTCGTGCGTTTCGCGAAAACCTGCCAATGATCGCGGGCACGGAGTTCGAACCGGGGCGGACGCGTTTCGGTTACAACTCGGCTGGGTTCGGCGCGGTTGGCGGCGATTACACCGACGACAATATCATTCAGATCATCGGCGGCCGGACGTATTATCTCTATTCAGGCGACCTCGCTTTCATCCGTCAGCAGTTGCCGTTTTATCGTCGGGCCGCGACGTGGTACCTCGGAAAACGGAATGCCGAAGGACTCGTGTCGCTGACGCCGGCTCACTGGTATTACGACGCGATGCTCTCCAGCGGCGTGACTACGTACCACAATGCATTTCTTTATCGGGCACTTTGCGATCTGGCCCAATTGGAACGGGCCGCTGGGAACACTGTCGAGGCGGCAACTCGGGATGGCGAAGCGGCGCGACTCAAGGACGCCATCAACCGTGTGCTGTGGTGGGAGGAGGCCCCGGGCGGACCACGGTATGTGGATTGGATTCAGCCGGACGGCACGAAGATCGCGTACGCCGCAGACCTCTGCCAGTTCCCGCCGGTGGCGTTCGGCATTGCAACGCGCGAGCAGTCCCGAAAGCTGCTGGCCACACTCGACCGGCGGATCGCCGAACTGGAACGCGAACACGGTTACGCTGGAATGGCGTCATCGTCCGCTTATTGGCCTGTGCCCGCCGCCGTAAACACACATCCAGCCAATCAGGGTTTCGGCGGCTACATGAACGGCGGATCGTTCCTCAGCATGACGTACTGGGAGATCATGGCCCGTTGCGAAGCGGGGGATGCTGAGGGGGCCTGGAATCGCCTTTGCCGCTTTGCCGCCGGCACTCGCCGCACCGGCACGCATGGCTTTATTGGAAATAACTGGGTGATGCCGGATGGTCGTATTGGCTTTGGTGCCAGCGACGAACCGTTTCTCTCCGACGCGATTGTCGTACCTGCGGCACTGGTGCACGGGATCCTCGGCATCCGCCATACGAACGATTCGCTTGAGGTGCGTCCGGTGCTTCCCGCAGCGCTGCAGCGGGTCTCCGCCGAGGTCGTCCACCTTGGAATCCGCAAGCGTGTGACGGTCGATGGCGCTCAAGTCAAGATTGAGAATCTGGGACTCGCATTCGCACCGCCTCGTACGTTGACGTGGCGCGTGAACGCCGGTTGCCCGCCGCAGACTGGCCTGTGCATTGATCGCACGTTTGAGGCAGGCTGCGGTTGGAAGGCCACGCCGGAGATCGTCATCCGTCCCGGTCAGGGGGTTGCGTTGAGACGCTTACCGACGTCCTCGCTGGCCGGTTTGTGGAAACTCGACGACGAGCCAGGCAATTCAGCTGACAACGGCACTGAATATGAGGCCGCCGGAACCTTGCGCGGGAACGTGATGCTGCGGACGCTTGACCGGCACGGAAAGCCGGCCGCCGCAAGATTCCAAGGCGGAGGTCAGATCGTGGTTGAAAACGTCGAACCATTCAACGTGCAGGTCGACGACAGCTTCACCATCCAATCCTGGTTTCAAACCGCATCGCAGGAAAACCAGGTTATCGCCGCACGTCCGGGCGCATATTCACTGGGCGTGAAAGCGGGAAAGCTCTCTGCGTGGATCATGCAGAGCGGAGGCCAGTTCGTCGAAGTTGTCGGAGCGTCCATGGCAGCCGACGGGAAATGGCACCATGCGGCTGCCGTGTACGACCGTCAATCTCAGATGCTTACGGTCTTTCTGGACGGCGAGCGGGATGGCGAGCCCAAGAGTATCTCGGCAATTGGCGCTTCATCCACGACAGAACGGCTGACACTGGGAGCTTTCGGCGGCGGGTTTCCATTCGATGGATCTCTCGACGAAATCTCGATTCACCGCAAGGCGTTGACTCCCGCGGAATTCTCGTTCGCCGCCGAATACTCCGCTGTCCCTCCCGTGAAACTCGGCGCACAGGCCGGCCGTTACACAACGCCAACGTGTGACTGGGGCCAGCCGATACAACTCACGGCCCTCCGGACAATCGCCGCGCTTCACGACGGCACCATTACTGCCCAGGTGGAGAGTTCCAACGACGATTTTCAGACGATCGTGGCCACCGAGCGACTCGCAATCCGCACCGGTGAAAACCTGACGCACCTTCCGAGTCTGCCGCCCGCGCGCTGCACGCGACTCGTTGTGATACTTGAAAGCACGGCCGACGCCGTCTTATCGCCGCTTCTGCAATCCATCGAGCTCACTGGCGAACCCACGCCGTGACAGATGCCACTCGACTCCAAGCCTCTGTCCGGGGCGATCTAATCGAGTGGTTCATTTCAAGACAGCAGCGATTAAGTACGCACGCGGATTTTCTCGACGAGTAAAACTACCTGCGCATTGCACGATTACTGGCTTGGACGGCACGATGAAGCGCGCCAACGTCTCCGAGAGGCCATCGCGGACCAATGCACCACGGACCCGCAAGATCTGATGTTCTGGGATCATGGTTCCGGCGTGGTAATTGATTACGTGAATCGGCGCGACTGGGTCGTGTCCTCCCAGTGCGGAAGGCCCCATTGTCGCCATTATACCTTCAAGTTGGGCGTGCTCGTGTATCCGATCAAGCTCGTGAGAATGGAGCAGGAGGTGCCTCTCGCGCAAATGAAGGAGCGGTTGTGGTGCGTTCAGTTAGCCAAGGGAGGATTAGCGCATTTCGTGGACGTTTGACCCGATGGAACGGCAACTCCCGGTCAGGATGCGACCGGCGAGGCGACGGCCATTACGATCCCCACCGAGACGCGCGGCCCACCGCAGGATAGATGAAGATCGCGCGCAGGCAGGCGAGGTTCAACTCGCTACCGGGGAATGTCGACGCGGCCGAGTTTGGAAAATGCCGATTCGCTGCGCGCCGTCGCGGCCTGCACGCGATATCAGTAGACTATCGCCACGCGGCGGTTAATGCCCGCGGTGGGGAGGTCATGTCATGTTTGCTCCCGTCAGTGTTGCCCTGCCTGTCTTCATCACTTTGGCCATTGGCGCTGCCGCGGCCGAGATTCCGTCACAGCCGTTCCCTTTGGACTGGTCCGTTGCCGAACGCTCCGTTGTCGATCTGTCACGCTGGCTGGACGCACCGGCAGGCAAGGACGGGCCGCTGCGTGTGGCAGGTGGCCATCTGGTGCGACCTGACGGCCGACGTTTTCGCGCTTGGGGCGTCAATGCGCCGTTCGATGTGTGTTTCGTGTCCAAGGAACTGGCCCCACGAGTCGCTCAGGACTTTGCCCGGCTGGGGTTCAACTGCGTCCGCTTCCATCATCTCGACGTGCCCTGGGGAGCGAACATCTTTGATCCGAAGTTCGACGATACCCAACACTTGAATCCGGAGACGCTCGACCGCCTGGACTTCCTGATCGCCGAGTTGAAGAAGCGGGGCATCTACTTCACGCTTACCCTGAACGTGCATCGCGAATTCAAGCCGGGCGACAGCGTGACCCAGCGTGAGCAACTGGGGATCGGCAAGCCGGCGTTCTACTTCGATCCGCAGGTGCAGCGACTGTACCTGGACTTTGCTCGCCAGCTGCTGACGCACCGCAACCCCTACACGGGCTGCGAGTACCGCCACGAGCCGGCCCTCGCCTGGATTGAACTGCTCAACGAAAACTCGCTGATCGAGGCGTGGGCGCAATGGCGGCTGATGGTGCCGAAGCAAGAGCAGCAGCCTCACACTTGGTCGCCGATTTCGGCGGGCTACGGGCGCCAACTGACCGATCTCTGGATCCAATGGCTGGAACAACACGCGACGGCGGAGCAACGCCGCGCCTGGTCGGCAGCGTTGGGAGCGAATGCCGGCGATCCCGTTCCGCGCAGCCAACCACACGATTGGCAAGGAATGTGTCACGACGTGGTATCTGGTCGAGGTCGTACGATAGCGCGTCCCGCGGGATAGGCCTGCGGCCTGTCCGGAGGGCAAGACAGGCAAGGTGCCTCTTTTTTTCTTCGGGTTAACGAACCGCAAGGCATACCGATGGCAGAACACTCGGCAGACCGACTCGAAGAGCGGGCACGTTCGCCCGAGAATCCAACGAGCCCCCGCCTCGTCTCGCTGGATGCCCTCCGCGGGTTTGACATGTGGTGGATCATCGGCGGAGATCTGCTGCTGCGTTCGTTCGTCAAAGCCAGCGGCAGAGAATCCTGGCAGTGGATTCCCGACCAACTCACGCACGTGCCCTGGGAGGGATTTCACTTCATCGACCTGATCTTTCCGCTGTTCCTGTTCATGATCGGCGTAGCCATTCCGTTCTCGATGGCCAAGCGCTTAGCTCTCGGTTCCAGCCGAACCCGAATCTATGGCCACCTCCTGCTCCGTGTGGCGATCCTGACCGTCTTGGGGATGATGGTCAACGGCAGTTTGCTCACGTACGATCCCCGGCAGTTTGAACTCAGCTACAGTGTGCTGCAGATGCTGGCATTGGGATATCTGGTTGCGTCGCTCCTGTTCCTGCACCTGCGTCTGCGTTGGCAGGTTGTGGCCACGGCCGCGATGCTGATCGGCTACTGGGCGTTGCTGGCCTTCGTTCCCGGTCCGGGACACGAAATCGGCAAATTCCGCGAAGGCTGCAATGCGGGCGATTGGATCACGGAGTTCCTGGTGGGCAAGTGGCGCGGCTATCAGGTCGGATGGATCGTCGGAGTTCTCGGCCACGCATCGACCGCGATGCTGGGCGTGTTTGCGGGACAGTTGCTGCGTTCGCCCCAGAGCGATGTCCGCAAACTCGGCGGCCTGGCAGCTCTCGGATTGAGTTGCCTGGCTTTGGGCTATGTGTGGAGCGGCTGGTTCGTCCAACATCTGGCTGCGACGGGCTTGGCGACGAGTCTGATCGATTGGCCGATCTGGTTTCCGATCATCAAGGATCGCTGGACCAGCACCTTTGCCTTGTACGCGGGCGGCTGGAGTTACCTGCTGCTGGCCTTGTTCTACCTGATCATCGACGTCTGGAAGATCCGCCGCTGGGCCTTTCCGTTCATCGTGATCGGCTCAAACTCCATTTTCGCTTACATGTGCTGGCAACTGGGCAGCGGCGTGTTCCGCAGTGCCGCCGAGGTGTTCCTGCGCGGCCTTGAGCCGTATGTCGGTCCCGCCTGGTACGAGCCGATCGCCTGGGCTGGCGCCACGGGCGTGCTATGGCTGCTGCTGTGGTATCTCTACCGTAACAAGACGTTCATTCGCGCGTAAGGAACGACTACCTTGAGTACCCGCGATCCGTAACCCACTCGCCGTGATTTCGTCAAAGCCGCTGGGGCCGGGCGGCGATGGAACCCGGCGCGCTGACTGTGCTGCGGCAGCAAGACAAACAGCGACCACGACGACGGCCCGATTGATTTCACGAGGACAAGCAGCACGGGACGCGGGGTGAGCGGGCTCAGGGAAACAATGACCGCGTGTCCCTGTTGGGGAGCACTTCTGGCCGTGATGGTACCGGCTGAGGCGGGAGCGGCTTCCACGAGTGAAGTGTGGGCTCAATCCCATGCGAAGCCCGACTTCCGGCTTGTCATCAGCGGAAAAGACAGGCAAGATGCCTATCCCACGAAGGAACACAACGATGAATCATCAACCGCAATGCCTCTGCCTTGTTCTCCTGTTCGCCCTCTGCGGCGTTCCGGCGCTGGGCCAGCAACCGACTTCCTTCGCGCCGCCGAAGGACATTGGCGATCCGGCCGTTCTGGGCCGCGGGATTCAACGCACGATGACGCTGCTGGCGACCAGCACGCCCGAGCGGCGTCATACGGTACGAATCCTCTTCTACGGCCAGTCGATCACCGAACAGAACTGGTGGAAGGCCGTGGCCGACGACCTGCGCCGGCGTTTTCCGCATGCCCACTTGGTTATCGAGAACCGGGCGCTGGGCGGGTTCTCCTCGCAACGGCTGGTGAAGACCGCTGAAACCGATTTGTATTCCTTCTACCCGGACTTGATGATCTTCTACGTGTACGGTTCGCACGTCGAATACGAGAACATCATCCGCCGCACCCGCGAGCGGACGACGGCCGAGATCCTGATGCAGACCGACCACGCCACGGCCGACGCCGACCACACTGAGGAAACCGACCCCGCCAAACTATTTCCCAGCGGCGCGATCTGGAACTCGTTCATGAATTATCGGTTCCTGCCCGAGACCGCCAGGAAGTACGGCTGCGGCCTGGTGGACCAACGCAATCTGTGGAAGAAGTACCTGACAGATTACCAACTCGCCGCCCCTCAACTGCTGCGCGACGGCGTACACCTGAACGCGCACGGCGACTATCTGATGGCCGAGTTGGTGAAAGCCTACTTGGTCCGGCGTCCCGATGAGCCGGTGGACCCGTTTCACTGCGACGCGGTCAACACGTTCGTCGTCGGCAAGGACGTTCGCTGGGACGATGGAAAACTCACGCTGCCCTTCGAGGGCAACCGCGTGGATGTGATCCTGCGTCCCGGCGGTACCAAGCCGATGCGCATCCTGATCGACGGGAAACGGCCGTCGGAGTTCCCCGAGCTATACGGCTTCACCCGCGCGCTGGCCACACCCGGCGGCAAGTGGCCCGTGGTGACGAATCTCGCGTGCGAGAAGCCGCCCGTACTGGAAGACTGGACGATGCAGGTCAAACGCGACCCGGCGGTCGAACAACGATTCACGTTCACTGTCGCCGGTTCCAAGACGGGCCCCGACGGTCAGGGGCGATCCGACGAACGGTTCGTTTCCCTTTCCGGCCGCCTCGTGATCGGGCCCGAGCATTGGGACGTGGCCTACGCGCTGGGACTGGCAGGGGTGAAACCCTTGCCGCCAGAGTTCACCGTGCGTTGGCAGGTCGTGCCGAATTTCGCGGATGAAGTCCTGCCCGTGGCCGCGGAGGATCCGTCCGTCGAGACCATCGTCACCGTCACCCAGGGACTCCGCGGCCGGCGTCACACCTTGGAGATCGTTGGCGGCCCGGACGCGCCGCTCGCCGCGGTGCGAGTGTACCGGCCGCCCTTGGCGGTCACGAGCCAGTGACGTTGGCTTGAAAGGCAACAAACGACCCGAATGGAGAAGACGCCCAAGGTCCAGAAGCCGACCGTCGTCTCGGCCTTGTGCGTCGCGCGGTTTCTGGTCAGTCAAGATCCCGCACCGCTGCGAGCTGGGATCGGCGTTTCCGGCAGCCTGCAACTGGCGAGCGACAGGAAAAACGAGTTCGTGATCGTCACGGCGACCGAGTCTGGCCTGTACGACGATCGTTCCAAGGAACTGATCCGGAAGACCCCGGCGCCGGCCGAGATTCCCCACGACGAGAAGTATCACGCTGAAAATGGGGGCCGTAGTCTGCTTTCGCAACGGATCCTGTCGGGTTCCTTCTTTGGTTTGCCCGAACGTGCAGCGCTCGGCTAAGATGCAACACAGTCCGGAACAATCCTGTGGGAGTATCCGGTGCCGCATCAACCTTGACGGAGATTTGCACCGTGTCTGACACGTACGCCACTCAGCAGCAATCCACACGCTCGCACAATTTCTCGCGTCGCGGCTTTCTGGCTGGCGCCAGTGCCGCCGCTGTGGGAGCGACAATCCTCCGCCCCGAGCTCGTCAGGGGGTACCAGGCGAATGAAAAGGTGGCAATCGGTCTGGTTGGCTGCGGCGGGCGAGGCACTTGGATCGCCGAGTTGTTTCAAAAGCACGGCGGCTACGTGGTGGCCGGCGCCGCCGATTATTTCCAGGACCAAGTCGACAAGTTTGGCGACAAGTTCAACGTCAAGACCGAAGCACGCTGCACGGGGCTCGCTTGCTACAAGCGGCTGCTCGAAAGACCACTGGATGCGATCGTCATCGAGTCGCCGCCCTACTTTCACCCGGAACAGGCAGAGGCGGGAGTGGCGGCAGGCAAGCACGTCTACCTCGCCAAGCCAATCGCCGTAGACGTCCCGGGGTGCCAGACGGTTGAAGCCAGCGGCAAGCAGGCGACCAGTAAGGGCCTCTGTTTCCTGGTTGATTTTCAGACCCGTGCGGATGAGTTCTATATCGAAGCTCTGAAACGCGTCCACGAGGGCGCCATTGGCAAGTTCGCCTTTGGCGAGGCCACCTATCATGCGGATGTGCCATGGATGGGTCAGATTCAGTACGCGAAAGATGCGGAAACGAATCCGGAGGCTCGTTTGCGTGCCTGGGGACTCGATCGCGTGCTCTCGGGCGATATCATCACCGAGCAGAACATCCACACGCTGGACGTGGCCAATTGGATCATGGGGCAACCCCCTCTGTGCGCTTTCGGCACGGGCGCCCAGAAGGTTCGCAACTACGGCAATTGCTGGGATACTTTCAGCGTCACGTTCCAGTATGCCGACAACGTCGGGATCGCGTTCAGCTCGCGGCAATTCAACGGCTACGGAACGCAACCCGAAGGAATCCTCAACCGGATGTTCGGTACGGACGGCGTGCTGGAAACAAGCTACGGCGGAAAGGTGCTGATCCGCGGCAAAAACTTCTGGCGAGGCGGAGCGTCACCCGCCATCTATCAGGCCGGCGCCGAAGCCAACATCGCCAAGTTCCACCGGAGCATTCTGGCAAAGGACTGCGCCAATGCGACCGTACCGGAAAGCGTGCGCAGCAACCTGTTGACCATCCTCGGCCGCTCTGCCGCCTATCGCGGCGAAGTCGTCCGATGGGACGAGTTGCTGAAAAGCAACGAGAAGCTGGATGCGAAGTTGGGTGGTTTGAAGAGTTGAGCCTGCGGGCTCCACCACAAGGTGTCAGCCAACTCAACCCTGCGGCGGTGGGCGACGGCTGGGATTCTAGTCTGTCCGGCGCGCGTTTAGAAAGAACGCCGAACATAGATGCCGGACATCGGCGTCCTGGAACGTCGCTTCCACCGCGGTGCGGCCCGCTTGGACGTACAGCCGGAACACCGCGGCGCGATCGGATTCGGCGACGGAAGTGGTCACGCACTGTTCGCCGACGCGAAGCTGCGCACCGGCAATGGGAATCGCCACTCCCGCCGAAAATCCGGCATGGTCGGGATTGTCCGTGTCGCGCGGAGTCCAGGCAGGGGCAGCGGCACGCAACGCCAGGCCGCTCTCTTCGGGCCAACGGCGCAGGGTGAATTCGTAGGTGCCATCACGCACAACCTCCACGTCCCGCGTGCCCCGCCGCGCGACGCCCTTAGACTGCTATGCTGCTATTCGAGTGCAGGACAGACTTGACGGCAGCCCCTATGTTGCACAATGCACGCACTTGGCATTCGAGTCCGTGAAGCGGAGACTGTCCGCGCGGTTCACACCGCCTTCGGGATGCGATATTTTCTTTAGCCTGCGGCCGTTACCATGTGCCGCAAGTAGAAAAGTGGTTGGGGCGGTATTGAGGACGAGTCCTTCTGATAGAGACCCGCATCATGAGAAGCTTCTCCTCGACGCATATCGCTTTCATCTGGGCGGCCGCGTGGCTGCTTTCCGCACAGTGGCTCTCCGTGGCCGCGTCGGAGGAAGCGAACCCTGAGCCTGGGATTGCGGAACTCCCGGCCTGGAGTGCGTCGGGCACACTGGCGGTTCGCTCAATTGTGATTGATTCTGCCGCCGTGGGCCGATTCGAACCGGTGGAAGCCACGATCGATCTGGCGGCCACGTACAACAACCCTTTCGATCCGCACGATGTCGAGGTCCGAGGCCTCGTGACGACTCCCAGCGGCCGATTGGTTGAGTGTGACGGGTTCTTCTATCAGCCCTATCTTCGCCGCACCGGCGAGGACGACTCGCAGTCGCCTCTTCTTGACGCGACTGGGCCGCCGTGTTGGAAGATCCGCTTCACTCCGACGGAGGTGGGAAGGCACAGGTTGCAGGCGACGGTCCGCGATCGGTCGGGGCAGGTAGAGAGTAAGTCTGTCGAATTCCAGGTCGTGGCCTCGGCCAAACCCGGCTTCGTCCGCGTCAGCCAGCAGCATGGTCGTTATTTCGAGTTCGACGACGGAACGGTGTTCTTTCCCGTCGGCCAGAACCTGCAAAACGATTGGCCGGTGCTGAGTCACCTGGAGCCTCTGGCCCGCGCGGGCTGCAATGCCGTGCGTCCGTTTCTTTTCTGTCACTGGACGTGGCTGGAATGGTCACTGATGCCCTCGTATCCCTGGGCAGGACGGGGGCACTTCATGCGTTCCTATGCAGGAGCGGCCCATTACAACCAGCGCATTGCCTGGATTGCCGACGAGTTCTTCCGACGCTGTGAGCGCGATGGGTTGCGTGTCATGGTTTGCCTGGGGGCCGACGAACTCGACGCGTGGCCCGGCTACGACGCTTGGGCGGATAATCCCTACAACGTCTCCAAGGGCGGATTCCTGGCGACGCCGGAGGAGTTCTGGACAGACCCTCGCGCGAGATCGCTCTATCGACAGAGACTTCGGTACATCGTCGCCAGATACGGGTACAGCCCGGCAATCTGGGCTTGGGAGCTGTGGAACGAACGCGGCCAAGAAACCTCTGCCATGATTGCCTGGCATCAGGAAATGGCCGCCGGCCTCCGGCAGATCGATCCCAACCGGCACCTGGTGACCACGAGTTTCTGGGGTACGAACCCCCGGACCAATCCGCGGACTTGGGAGATCCCCGAAATCGCCTTCACGCAGACCCACAATTACGATGGGGCCTCCACGATTCGCGAAAGGACAAGCGAGATGCTCGCGCTGAGCCCGAAGCCCCACGTTGTCGGCGAAGGGGGTGGACCTCCGGGCTCAGAGATCGATCCTGGGGGAATCGAGTTCCACAACTGCCTGTGGGCCGGAGCCTTGTCGGGCGCCGCTGGGGCGACATTGCCTTGGCACTGGCGCGAACGGATCGAACCTCGACAGCTCTTCTTCCATTACACGGCGATCGAACGGTTCGTCCGCAGTGTGCCGTGGATCGCCGAGAAGCTTGTTCCCGTGTCGAAGGATGACTGGCGAGTGTCGATGCCCGGCGATCAGCCCGGTCTCTCGCCGGTGATTGTCGTTCCGCTGGGGCCGAACTGGGGGCGAAAGGCCGCGCGGAACGAGTTTCGTATCGAGTCCGATGGTTCGGTGCTCCACCTGGACGAGATGAGCACAAGTCTCTACGGCTCGATCCGTTCGGAGTGGGTCAATCCGCCCACGCTGGACGTCGAGTACCCGGCCGGCGGCCGCTTCGTGGTTCACGTGGAGGCCGCGTCCCATGCGGTGCTTGAGATCGCCATGGACGACAAGACGGTCCTGCGCGACGAGAGCCTGAACAAACCGCGCGATTACATCCGCAAGGATTTCGGAATCGACGTTCCGGCCGGGCGACACCGGATCACGCTGCGCAATACCGGCGCCGACTGGATCGGCCTCGGCCATCTCCTGTTGACGAACTATCGCGATGCCCGCCGTTTTCCAGACGTCGAAGTTCATGCCGTGGCTTCACCGCGATATGCAGCGTCCTGGTTTCACCATCGGGTCAACCAATGGGCCTTCCGCAACGCCGGCCTTCATCCGCAGCCGATCACGTCCGCCGTGGTGGAGGTTCGCGGACTGAATCCAGGCGATTACCGGGTCGAATGGTGGGACACCTATCAGGGCCGCGTGTCGAAAAGCGAGCAGGTTGCCTCCCGCAACAACGTGCTTCGTTTGACGGTGCCGCCTTTCGACAGCGACATTGCCTGCATGCTGCGTCGCGAGTCTATGTGAGCAAACAGCCGACGGCATCAGCAACTGGTTCGTGATGGGGGCCAACGCGGAAAGAGCAGGGCGGATCACTCTGCTGTAAGCAGGGTCAATTGACGCTGCCAAGAAGGGCCGTTGTGCGGGAGCGTTTTGGTTTGGCCACCTCGGGTCTCGGCAACGATGGCCTGATAGGGTTTGTCGATGAACAGACCTCGCTGAACGTGAACAACGTCCGCACGTTGTCGTCACCTTCGTCGTCCGCCCGTGCCCCGAACGTCTGCGGAGCGGTCCATTTGGCCGGAGTCTCGCTCGTTCAGAGCGACAAGCCGGCGGACGTTCCAACACGCGCGAAATGAATGCCTGTCAACAGCCCCGGTAGCCGCACGATCCATTGCGGATCGATCAACCAGCGGTATTTACTCTCGGCTCAAGCGACCACCTCATGCTTCACCGCTGCGGTGACAATCGGATTGCCGAAGACTTCCCGATCGACACGTTCCCTCAAGACGCGAATGACGCACTACAGCGAGCCAAAATCCAAGTCCGCCACCCGCATGGGGATGACGTCGTTGCCGCGCAACTCAGATCATTTCAGATTGTCAGACCACCGGCGGTCGACGGTCCGGTCGGAGTCAATCGTCTTGCTCTAACCGCCCCCGGGAGTGTCCGCTGCCTTCGCCAGTTCTCGCTCGATGACCTCCACGACCTCGGGCGCATCCGGCTTCGTGCCGGACCCAAAGCGAGCGACGACAATTCCGCTTCGGTTCACGAGGAACTTCTCAAAGTTCCAGCTGATCTTTCCAGCTGCCTTCGGCTTCGTGTCCAGGGACGTCAGGAACTTGTACAACTCGCAGGCCTTCTCCCCCTTCACGTCCACCTTGGCGAACATGTCGAAGGTCACACCGTAGTTCATTCGGCAGAACTCCCCGATCTCCGCTTCAGACCCCGGTTCTTGCCAGAGGAACTGATTGCAGGGAAAACCGAGAATCGCCAAACCGCGTTCCGCATACTTTTCGTGCAACTGCTGCAGCTGTTTGTACTGCGGCGTGTAACCGCACTTGCTGGCAACATTGACGATCATCACGACCTTGCCCGCATACTTGGCAAGATCGACTTCTTCGCCCTGCAGCGTTTTCACTTTGAATCGAAGGGCCGAGGTCTCTTGTTGGACGCCTTCGACGGCACGACTACAGCCAGTATGCACAGTGACCAGAGCTCCCGCCGCAAGAACCAAGAGTAGGTTATTCACTTCTCGACCTCCTGACACGCCGATTGCCGCTGATTTGTCAAAGACCGGGAAGATCCTCCCTGAGGTGGATGAGCTTCTTCGGGCGTTCCGATTCGGGCAAAACCCGCTGGCAAGTGCTCCGTTCCTGTGATCAACCGAGCCCCTCGATTCCAGGTGACATAGCTCCAAGCCCACTCCATGAGGACAAACACTCGGTCGCGGAATTCGACCAGATTCATAAGATGCACAAAGAGCCAGGCAAACCAGGCGACGTAGCCGGAAAACCTGAGTGGCCCGCAGACGGCGACCGCGCGATGTCTGCCAATCGTCGCCATCGTGCCAAAGTCGCGATAACGGAAAGGCCGCGTGGGCTTGTTCTGAAGACGATTGCGGATGGTGCGAGCAACGTGCTGGCCCTGCTGGATGGCGACCGGCGCCACGCCCGGCAGAGTCCTTCCCGGCCCGCAGGCAAGACTAGCCAGATCGCCGATCGCGAAAACTTCCGGATAGCCTGCTATTGTGAGATCCGCTTCCACCGGAATCCGCCCGACGCGATCCGTCTCGATGCCGGCTAAGCTGGCGACCCGCCGACTCAGATTTGACGCCTTGACGCCAGCCGCCCAGAGTACGGTGCGGGTGGGTATCCGCTCGGTTTGCTCGCCGGCGCGGACGGTCACATGGTCTGCCGCGATGTCACTGACCAGTGTCCCGGTCCGAACCGTAACGCCCAACTGCTCGAGCTGCTTCTGCGCCTTGTCAGGCAGGCTGCCGGGGTAAAAAGGGAGAATCCGATCGGTTCCCTCTAACAGCAGGATCCGGGCGGCAGCCGGGTCAATGGACCGGAACTCGTGCGTGAGCGTGTCCCGCGCGATTTCGGCGAGCGCGCCGGCCAATTCCACTCCCGTCGGTCCGCCACCGACGACCACGAAGGTGAGTAGTTCCTGAACCCCTTCCGGACTGCCAGTTCGCTCGGCAGCCTCAAATGCCAGGAAGATCCGGCGTCGGATTTCCGTCGCATCTTCGATGGTCTTCAGCCCGGGGGCCAGCATCTCCCAGTGATCGTTGCCGAAATAATGGTGAGAAGCACCGGTTGCAACGACGAGCGTGTCGTAGTCCAGCATACCGTCGCCGAGGATCACGCGGCGGTTGGCGAGATCGAAGTCGCATGCCTCGGCCAGCAGCACGCGGGTGTTCTTCTGGCGTTTCAACACGGAACGCAATGGTGCCGAGATGTTAGCCGGCGAAAGTCCGCCTGTGGCCACTTGATAGAGCAGCGGCTGGAAGAGGTGAAAGTTCCGTCGGTCAACAAGCGTGACGTCGACCGCCGCGCGCCGCAAGCCAATCGCGGCACTGAGACCGGCAAAGCCGCCACCGATGATTACCACTCGATGCGGATGTGTCATTACTACTCGTCCCCCTTGGAATCGGTAGCGGCTGCCGAGAGAAGCTACGAGGTCTAATCGATCCGAGACCCAGATAATCGCCGGCAACGCAACGGACCAAAAAACCCCCAGGACCGCGAAATGGGGGAGTCGAGGCGCTAGAAACACCACGGCTCCAACTTTTTCGCCGGCATAGTAGGCCAGGGGGCCGCCCACCAATCCCAGCACGGCACTCAACCAGTACCGGTTCGATAGCCAGTGCAGGGAGAAAGGCAGGATTGTCGCAAACTGCATCCACAGCACACCGACCCACAGCGGAGCTAGCCAAGGAGCGATCGTACCGCCGGGAAATCGGAAGACGCCACACCACAACTGCAGAGTGTCAATGGTCAGACCGATGACGCCGGCGGCTCCGATCAGAGCCAGTTGTCGGCGGGTTTCTCCGCTCAGCCACAGATGGACGCCGACCAAGCCCAGGGCAAGACCCATCCCAAGCCAGGGTTGGCCATTCGCCGCACCGAAGATGCAGGCAAACCAGCCCAGTTGATACAGACAGAAGTTGAAGAAGACAGCCATGGTGCACGGACCAAACATTCGGCTCCAGGCGAAAGTGGGGACTTGCAGGGTGACCACGAAGTCGTGGCAACTCTCGCGTTCTCAGTCGGCATGCTAGACTTATGGCTCGTGGTCTGTCTACGGCGGTGCTCGAGAGTTGCTCGGAAGGTGCGGATCGCCGTGGTCGAGACATAGCACATGCTGAGCTGGAGAGCGATATGACTGGCGACACGCAGAACGAATCGCCCGTACATCTGATCTGCGGCGCCTCCGGCGGCGTCGGATCGGAAGTATGCCGCCGACTGGCAGCTTCAGGAGCGACCGTGGCCTTGGCAAGTCGGCCATCGGATCGGCTGGACGAACTCGCCAAACAGCTTGGCGCCCCCAAGTGGGATCTCGACATCACTGAGCCGGACCGAATTGAGTCGGTAGTCGCACAGGTCGTCGAGCGATTCGGCCGTTTGGATGGAGTGGCAAACTGCGTCGGTTCGTTGTTGCTCAAGCCGGCGCATTTGACCAGCTTCGAGGAATGGGAGGCCATCATCCGAGTTAATCTGACGTCCGCGTTTGCTGTGGTGGCTTCGGCCGCGAAAGTCATGCGGCAACGGGGCGGTTCGATCGTGCTGGTCTCGTCTGCCGCCGCGCGGATCGGCTTGGCCAATCATGAGGCAATCGCCGCTGCGAAAGCGGGCGTCATCGGCCTGACCTTGTCGGCTGCGGCGACGTACGCGTCGAAAAGGATCCGCGTCAATGCGGTTGCCCCGGGCTTGGTTCGCACACCGATGACGGAGAGGATCTGGGGTAACCCGAAGTCCGCAGAAGCTTCCGAGTCCATGCATGCCTTGGGGCGACTCGGGGAACCCTCGGACGTGGCCTCGTGCATCACTTGGCTGCTTGATCCGGCAAACGCCTGGGTCACCGGACAGGTAATCGGTGTCGACGGCGGCTTGGCGTCGATATGCAGGCGTTAGTTGACTCGCAGCAAGACCTGAGGCCTGTTGCAGCGAGTCATTCCATCAAATCGAGTTTTCGCGTGCAAACTCTTCACCCGGCGAGGCCCCTGTTGTTTTCCAGAAGGCATCGAGCAGCGTGCGGGCGCTGGCGAGTCCCGAAATGCCAGCGCCGACAACGGCCACACGCAATCGAGTCTCGCGCAGCGGCGGCGCGTGATGGAAATCGCTGTCTGGATCGCGTCGTTCAACGCTGTAACTCATCCTGGACGCGCTCGGCGGCCCTCCGGCCAGAAGCCATGGCGCCCTGAATCGACGGGTTTTCGCAATAGTCGCCGCACAGATAGGTCCCCGGACGGACCTGGATGGGCCGGTCTGGCCCCGGAGTCCAGCGCGGTTCGATAACCGGCAACGCGTGGGCAACGCGGTACGTTCGCAGGTGCTCCCATCGCTGTACGGCGGAGCCGAACCAACGGGAAAGCTGATCGCGTATCTGCCGCTCCAAATCCGCGTCGGATACGGCCGGCATCTCCACCACGGACGCCGAGATCAGGGCCGCGCCGCGAGGGGCATACGAGGGAGCAACAACGCTGGGCACGCACAGGTTGTTAACAGGGCCGTCGCCATCGGCGTTGAGCAGCAGAATCGGCTCCTCGACCGGCGGCTTATCCGCGGCGAAGTACACGCACGTCACACTGCGGCTCGCGGGCACTGGCAACTCTTCGACAAGTCGTGCGGCCGCGGGGCCGTCCGTGGCGAGGACGATCGCGCGAGCTCGCAGTCGCTCACCGGATGCGAGCAGGACGGACGTGCCGTCGATGGCCGTGACGACTGCCTGCAGGCGGATTCGCTCGGCGGGCAATCGCGCCGCTAACTGCCGAGGGATTGCCTCCATGCCCGCAGCCGGTAATGCCGCGTCGCCCGAGGCAAACATTCGGAAGACGAACTGGAGCATGCGACTTGACGTTTGCAGTTCGGACTCCAGGAACACCCCCGAGAAGAACGGGCGGAAGAAGCGTTGGATTACCTCGGGAGAGAATCCAAACTCGCGCAGGAACTCCATAGCCGAAACGTCGCGTAAGGCGAACATGGCAGACAACTCGGTGGTGAGCACTCGCCTTCTCAACCGCGCAATGCGGAGTTTGTCCCTGGCGCCACTGATTGGCGCGAGCACGCTAAGAAACGCATCCCAGGGATGACGCCACGGATCTGCGAGGCGATGGAAGGCGCCATCGCACCGAATCAGCGCACCCGCGTAGAACGGTCGCAGGCCTAGATCGCCGTAGTCCAGCGATTCTTGAGCTTCCGGGTATGCGGTCAAGAGGACCTGGAAGCCCCGATCCATTCGAAATCCGTGCATTTCATCCGTCCGCACGCGCCCGCCGATGCCGTCGGATGCTTCGAGCACCATGACGTCCAGGCCCCGCGCAGCCAGTCGGCGCGCGCAACACAGGCCCGCGAGGCCAGCGCCGACAACGATCGTATCGCAATCGATGACCATTTTTCTAATCTGCTCCACCTGCGCGTCGTGTGCTGTTTGCGGCAGTCTGCAGAGTTCGGCTCGCCGACCCTGTTGTCGCCATTGTGCCAGTATTCGAAGTCTTCTCGTAGACTGGGTCCACCTTCAGCGCCAGGTCAGTCGTGACAGATGCCGGATCTTCGCCCCGCGGAACATGACCTGCAGGTTCGAGGCGATGTTCACACCGTCGCTGAACACCTGCACTTCCGCGATTTCGATTGCGCCCGGCTTCTCCCCCCGGTGCTCGATCCGCACATACTTTCCCAAGGCCGGCGATGCGCTAGGCGGTTCCGCCGCGGCAGACGAGGGGTTCGCGCCGAGCAACGACGTGGCACACGCGAGAACCAGGAGACCATCGGCAAATCGACGAGAGACTTTCGATTCTTGCAGCACGGCAACCACTCCCATGATTTTGAACTGGACGGCTCGCATACAACTGGAACTCAGATGTTCACGTTCTTCCGCAGCCGCGTCAGCGCAGCGATGGTGTCGTCGGGAATCAGGCCGTGCCGGTCGGGCGGGACGGACAACAGCAGGTTGGCCCCGCCGGCGCGGCAGGCCTCGAACTGCTTCCGCAACGCCTCGTCCGGGCGAGGCTTGTCGCCCGAGACCCAGAACCAGTCCTTGCCGATCGGATCGCAGACCTCGCCGGGCAGGTAATAGCGTTCGCCCTCGATCTCGCGCCATTTCTGGTGGCCGCTGCCCGGCGGGACATTACGTTCCATGGCGATCAGATCCGAAGGCCAGAGGCCGGGCTTCGCAAACGCATTCGGGCTGCCCGGCCCCCAGTTGAAGTCCACGCAAAATGCTCTGACTTGGCCGTTCAGGATGCCTGTTTTCCAAGCTGGTGTTTCTGCGACGCCCGTCGAAACTCGGCAACTCATCGCGAGCACAGCCAGGAACGAGACGACAACGATTCTCTTTCTTTTCACAGCGTCGAACCTCCGTCGGATGCAGAAGAACCGCATGGTCTCCTTCCTGCCTCGGCAGCGCGAAAAACAGGTTCTCATTGGTGGTCTACTTGTTGGTCAGAAGGGCTGTGTCAGTGCTTCTCGGTCTTCAGTTTTTCCCGCAGACGCGAGGGCAGACGACGCGTGTCGGGGGGCAGCGGACGATGCGTCGGTTCGGGGAAGATGCTCTGGCCGTCGCGTTGGAGCGGCTCGATGCCGAGGCCGGTCATGTCCATCGGTTCCTTCGCCTTCTCCAGGCTGATCCGATCGATCGAGCCCAGCGGTTTCCCCGTAGCAGATGTGACCACGAAGTACAGAGTCTGTGGGCCGACAGGCTTCGTCGGCTCGAGTGCCGTGACCGTCTCGCGATACGTGTTGAGTCCGCCCGTGGAACGCGGGTAACGGCTTGCCTTTCATGCCGGGATTGGCGTCGTAGCCGCTGGGCGCGACGTGAAATTCCGCGGCATGCAGCGCGGCCAGCAGAGCCAGCAGCAATGCAATGAGGATCGCGTGGATGGGTTTCCTCAGCATTGGACCCATTTTAATGTTCATAGCCGGATGCATTCAGGGGTCTCGCGCCACGTCCGGTATATCACCTTCGGCAAGATGCATCGACGGTGAATCGTAGAGGAGGCGGAATGTAACGGGTTGTCCATTGATGCTCCGCTCGATAATGCGATTGCCTGCCGAGCTCCACTGGAGAGCCATCGCCGTCGTTCCGGCCTGCCAGCGGATGTCGCGTTCTGCTGGTTCTGTTTTCTCGATGAGGGGCCAGTCACCGAAAATCTTCAGGAACTCAGCTAATGACGAATGCTCGGCCGTTGTGCTGCAAGCAACTGCAAAACCCGCATTCAAGTCATTGTGCCGAACCGGAGTGGAGGATTCGTCGGCCAGAGGGCAATCAAGACATAGCCCGCCCTCAGCCACCGGCCCCAAGCAGTAGCCGACAGAGTCGGGCTGTCCGGACTTCAGGCCGCGCGACCGCAGCAGCCGAACAGCCACGAGCGTTCCGGCAACCCGCCAGCCTATGACCGTGCCGGGTTGGATCTCGATGGCGCTGTGATCATAGGGACGGCCCGCGACAACAATCTCATCACACATGCCGCCATCGCGCGGCTCGATGTCCAGACGAAGCCTCGCGACACGTTGCTCGCTGTCCTTCAAGTCCGCCTCGTAGAGAACGATGGCGACCGGCCCTTCCTGAAGGGCTGCGACGGTCACATGGTTGGTGGTTGGCTTGGGAGTGATGAAGGAAGCTCGACGTTCTGTCTTGGAACCGGCGTAGGTGATCTTGAAAGGGATATCCCAGATCGGGCGGTCCTCATAAAGGGAACGCCGCCCCGTCTGCGAGGCGAGGCTGAAGCCCTTCGTCAAGTACAGGCTGCTCTCAACAGTTTCGCCAGATTCGTGGATCCGCGTTCGCAGCGATAGTGGAACCAGTTTCTCCTTGCGGGCCATTGCACGGATTTGCTCCGGCACGGGATAGTCGTTGACGGCGAACACGTAAAGAAACGGCTCCATCGAAATCCTCAACGGCTGGCCGCACTGACGGAAGACTAGCCTGGATTCCCACACCGGAACTCGGACTAAGGAATTTGCCAAAAAACTTCTGATTTTCTCGGCGTTTATCGCCAAGTGCTCTAGCGTATTGGTTTACATAAAAGATATTATCCACATTGCTACAGTGGCGTGGCGTTTCGGGAGGGGATTCTGCCACGAGTGCCATATGTAACGCGTTTCTCGATGAATACAGCACTTTCTGTCGAGCGGCAGTGAATGCATGGTGCTCGACGAGGTGGCGTATGGCCATGGATTGGCGCTTTTATGTCAAACTGCGAGCTAAGTGATATCGCCGACCGTTTCCTCGTTCCGCAGAACACGACCCACCGACACTACGAGGCGCTGCGGGCCTATTTTGTCGATCGGGTATCCGGCCCCGAGGTGGCCCGCCGCTTCGGATACACGCCCGGAAGCCTGCAGCAGCTGGTGCACCAGTTCCGCCAGCAGCCGGATCGCCGTTTCTTCCTCGAACCCACGCCGCCTCGACCCGCGGGCACCGATGCGGTTCGAGAGCGGATCATCCAACTCCGCAAGCAGAATCAATCGATCTACGATATCAGCGAGGCTCTCAAGAAGGAGGGCTATCCGCGAACGCCGGCCGCCGTGGGGCAGGTGCTGCAGGCCGAAGGGTTTGGCAAGCTGCCGCGGCGTCTGGACAGCGAACGGCCGGCCGGCACGAAACCCACGGCCGCCGATCGAGCCGATGCCCGCGCGATCAATCTGGAGCCGCGTCAGTTCCGCACCAGGTTCGGCGGCTTGTTTCTGTTCCTGCCGGCCCTCGTGGACCTGCAGATGGATCGGGTCATTGGCGAGTGCGGCCTGCCGGGCACGCAGGCGATTCCGGCAGCGCACGCGATGCGAAGCCTGCTGGGACTCAAGCTGTTTGGCACGCAGCGACATGTGCATGTCATGAGCGCGGTACTGGATGAAGGACTGGCCCTGTTTGCCGGATTGAATGTAATTCCCAAGCGATCCTTCCTCACGGAATACAGCTCCCGAATCCCCCCGTCGTGCATTCCGAAGCTGATGCGGCATTGGTTCGATGCCATGACGGGGCTGGGTCTGGAGCATGGATCGTCGTTCGATCTCGACTTTCATACGATCCCTTTCCATGGCGAGGACGCGCTGCTGGAGAAGCACTATGTGTCCAAGCGGAGCCGGAGACAGAAGGGAATTCTGGCCTTTTTGGCCCAGGACGGCGAAAAACGTTTCTTCTGCTACGCCAACAGCGACCTCCGCAAGGACCAGCAGAACGACGAGATTCTGCAGTTCGTGAAGTTCTGGCGGCAGCGCACCGGCACGCTCCCCGAAGAACTGATCTTTGATTCCAAGCTGACCACCTACTCCAATCTGAATCGGCTGAATCGCCAGGGCATACAGTTCATCACCCTGCGGCGACGCAATCACGCTCTGGTCACCGATTTGCTGACGCGGCCGCGCAGTGCGTGGCGGCGTATCGAACTGAATGGAGTGTCTCGGGTGTACAAGACGCCGCGGATTCTGGACGAGCAAGTGACCCTGGCCGGTTACGACGGGCCGCTTCGGCAAATCGCGGTGACCGATCTGGGGCACGCGGAGCCGACGCTGCTGCTGACCAACCAGTTGCAGCGTTCCGCATCGAAACTCATCGAGCGCTATGCCAAGCGAATGCTCATCGAAAACAATATCGAGGACGGCGTCGATTTCTTCCACATGGACGCCCTGTCCAGCGCCGTCGCGCTCAAGGTCAACTGCGATCTCCAACTGACGCTGATGGCCAGCAGTCTGTACCGGCATCTGGCGCAACAGATTGGAAACGGCTACGAGACAGCCAAGTCACGTCACCTGTTCCGTGACTTCATCGATGCCACGGCGACCGTCATCATCGACGAACGCGACATCACGATCCAGTTCCAGAAGCGAGCGCACAATCCGCTGCTGATCGCAGCAGGCTTCAACAACAAGGAAGTCTGTGCCCCCTGGATCGGACGCCGCGTGCGATTTCAACTCGGCTGAACGTGCTCGTATGGTGTAAAGCGACCGCCTAAGTCCAGCCCAACCACGGGGCCAATTCTTAGGTCCGTTCGTTGTATGGGAATCCAGGCTAGGCAAGAAACCAGGCTCATGCCCGTCTCTCGATCATCCGGATAGGCACGGCTATGTGTGCCGGCCCCGATGCCAGCCTCCCAGTGCCAGTGCTGGAAGACGTCGGCATAAAGGTAATCAAGTGTCCGGGCGACCTGCTGACGGAGGCGTTCAGATGTCGCATGGTGATAGACCCATTCCAGCGCATAGACGTTGACCGCGCTGTAGCACGGACTGTTGTATTCACACACACCGCTCTTCGCAGTCAGTTCAATCCAACGCTGGATTCGCTCGGCTCCATCGGCCTCCAAGCTGGCGTCTTCGAGTGCGCGGCCCATCATCACGAGCGACGCCGCTTTGAGCAGCCAGATGTTGGAATAATCCGGTCCGCTGGGATGGGCTCGCACCGCTAGGATGCAGTGCGACAGAGACGCGTGCAGCCGCGACGCATTGGCCGCCGTCAATTTTCCTCCATGCTCTATCGCGATGTGCGATAGCCAGGGAGACATGAAACACACGGCATTGCGGTCGCCTACACTGGTCTCGTCACCCCACCAATGGAAGTTCCCGAACGTTGGAGAGTCCTTGCCGAGGTCCTGGTGATCGAGCACGGCGGACACGATGGCGTTGGCCCGTTCCATCTGATCTCCTGCACTGAAAAGCGCCGCCGCATACTCAAGGCTTGCTTGGCAAACATTCAGACGGTCGCGACATCGGAGGTCACGGACAAGGTTCGACTTCGGATCGAAGTTGGCTTCTCCCGATCGAATCGCGCCGTCACGCAAAATGCGGCCTGCAACCTGTAAATCCGCGGCGTTCAGAGCGGCCAACGGCAGAAGCAGCAGGGCAGCGAGGAGGGAGTGTCGTCGGCTGGTTCTCATAAACGTGTGCGGAGATAGTGTCTGGTTGATCATGGAGGGGCTTCCGTACTGGCGCGGATCAGTGTGAGGAGATTGCTGCTTTTCATGGCCACGATGCGAGTCTTCTGCCCTTGTGTGCTGCTTACATGAGGGCTAATGACTTGCCTTGGGAGGTTCCAGCAGCCCGGCATCGCGCAACATCTTCCCAAGTTCCACCAGTTGCCGAACATCCTCTTGACGCATACTGCCGGTATGGTCGGCCCCCAGGCTCAGCAAGACATTCGCGGCGCCACGGTCGTAACCCTGTTTGATCCAGTCGAATAACAGCTTGGCCTGGAACGGTTGGCTGGCTTTGAAACCTCTGCCTTCGCCGTAGGTGAACCATGCCCCAACCGGGCCTTGGGGCGTGTTGGAGAAGCCTGATCCTCCATGCTGCGAGACCGGCTCGAACTCGAACGGTAGGTAATACCGTTTGCCGTTCACCGTGCGGAAGGGCGTGTGACCGGCAGCGGGTGGCACCGTTACTTCGCCATTGAGGACATCGGTTGGGAAGTATCTGATCACGCCACCATCCTGCACGTGCTGATTGATGAGCACAATCGTGTTGGGTTGCTGATTCTTGATCGAGTCGTAGACCTCCTGCGTGGAGAGAGTAGTCGGTGCCCAGTATCCCATATCAATCCAGAAATACGGAATCTCGCCGTATCGGCTGGCCAGTTCGTTGAGTTGCGCGAGAATGATGGCACGCGCGTTCGGGTGCGGCATCCAATCCTTGCCACCCCACAGGCAGTAATACAAGCCGGGCGCGATGCCTTGCCGCCGACATTCCTTGATGAACTCGCCAACCACGTCGGTCTTGTTCGGGCTAGAGGCGACGTCGAACTCGCTGGTGGCGCTGTCCCACAGCAGAAAACCCGATGTGTGCCGCGCGGTGAGCACGGCATACTTCATGCCGGCCTGCTTCATCGCGATGGCCCAGCCGGCGATGTCAAGGTTCGAAGGGTTGTAGAGCTTCGCGTCTTCGTTTTTCGAGAGTTCCAAGCCGTTGAACTGGTTGTCGTTGAAGCAGAAGAACCCGCCGAAACGGTAACTCTTCCACTGCTTGATGAGGCCGGCATCGCCTTGGGCCGGCTCGTGGCGCTGTTTCAAGTCTACGCGATAGGTGGCGACGTCGTTGCCCGCCTTGGAAATGACGCGCAACTCGGAAACTCCGTCGCTGTGCTGTTGTTCGACAACATCTGGTTCACCGACAAGCGCTCTTGCCGTCAACGCGATTACAGTCAGAAAAAGGTGAGCTGTCTTGTTCACCGCATGGCTTCCTTATTGGGGGGGAGTTATCGACGCTTGTTCGAAGAGTCGCGGGAGTGTCTTATCTTGGTATGGAACACGAGAACAAGGCGGCTGACGGAATAGTGCGGTTCATGGGATTACCTCCGGGTGGTTCATGCCGTTAGTTGCGACGTGGAAAGCGGCCGCGCCAGCGACCGGACAGAGGCAGGTTCGCACAGGCGTGCGATGCCGCTAATTTTATCGAACGACACCCAACGCCAACAATCATTGCGAGATCTGTGTTTCCGGCGTTGTGGGATGGGTTTCCGGCATCTGGCCCAGCGGCGGCATCAACCGGGGCGGCGCACGGGCCAGCGGTATTCCTGCGGCGAGCGGCCCTCGAGCAAATGAAATTGATGTTGGAAGTTCGCCAGGGACAGGTAGCCGCAGTCCCTGGCGATTTGGTTTACCGTCCGTTCTGTCTCCACCAGCAGGCGGCAGGCGCGGGACACACGGAGTTCGTTGATGTAGCGTGGAACGGTGCGTCCCGTGGACTTCTTGAACAACCGACTGAAGGCGCTTTTGCTCAGGTTCGTCAGACGGGCCAGTTCCGACGCGTACAGCGGCTTTCCCAGGTGTTCTTCAATGTGCTCGCAAACACGACCGATGCGGTCCGCGCCCGCGCCGCCGGTGCGACGCTCGAAGCCGGGTGAGGCAATCTCGCGGAGTTCCTTCGAGTTTGCCAGTTCTTCCAGCAACCCGAGCAACATCGCCACCCTTCGCAAGCCCGATGCTCGCACCATGCTCTGAACCTGCCGCGAGACTCTCTGCCGGGTGCGCCCCGAGACCTCCAGACCAAAGCCGGCACGCTGGGACAGACGCCGGACCCTTCCCACCGAAGGTCGCTTCAGCCAGTCGTCACCCAGGATGTTCGGCAGAAACTGCACGACGACCGCTTCCACGCGGGGTCGTCTTCTTGCCGGAAGTGCCTCATTACGATAATCGTGCGGCAGGTCGGGCCCGATGACCACCAAGTCGCCGGGCCGGAGAGGCGAAATTTTGTCGCCCACCATCCGGTACGTTCCCCCGCGCTTGACCAGGGTGATCTCCACTTCCGGATGCTGATGCCAAACGCATGCGAAATCCGGCCCGCGAAATACCTCGCAACCCACCAGTTCGGTTGTCACGTGCGGCGATTGTTTTTCGACGATCGGTTTCACGGTCCGGGTTCCCAGTTTCTTCAGCCGTAGTCTTTAAGTCGGCGTTAGGCAATGGGGATGATCGCGAGTTCAAATTGCCGAGGCCCTGAAGAGAGCCGCGTCTTCTCAGGATCACGGCTGCAGTTCGACGTTCGATACACCGCCGCTTGTCGATGACGCTCACGTTTTCGATCACCAGATCATCGCAGCGAGTCGCGCGAATTCCCTCGCTGGATGTTTCCATCTTGCCCTACGCACGCGTCAGCGTCAGATCGCGAACCACAATGCTCGAGGCATTCTCGATTTCGATGACCGGCTCGTCCGCCGTCTGCTGGATGATCCGCCCGGGACCGAACCGGCCGGTGCGGTCCTTGTTCAAAACGATCTTTCGCGTAATCAAATAATCGCCTGACGGCGGGTAAATCATCCGGCCGGAATTGGCGTCCAACGCGGCTTGAATGGACGGATACGACACCGCCGACAGCACCCCTGGTACGGGCTGTTCGGCGACCGCCTATGGCAGTAGTCCGCCGCAAGGCAGGACCAGCCAGGACAGCGGTGCAGCCAGCGGGGCGAGCAGCACGGCGGTGAGGACGGCGAGGGAGGATCTCGTGGTGGTGATTTGTCGCATTCTGGTTTCTCACTGTTGCTGGACCGAATCCCGCGTGGCTTGGTCTTCAATCTGGATGCGCGCAGCGGGCATGGTTTGTTCGCCCAGTCGGTTTCCCTGTAACAGTACCTCACGGCAGTCGCCGATCGTCAATTGGCCGCGGTCCGGGGCGAAGCGATTGTTCACCAGTCGCACGTTCTGCGCGTGCCGCAGATCGAAGCGCCCGTCAATCTCGTTCTCCTCGAACCGGAGGTCTATCAAGGGCGGCATCCCGTTTCTTGCCGCGGGCGTTGGCAACCCGTTGAGCCGTCCGCTGCACGCGACAGCAATTTCTGGATTGCCGCGGCCCAATCGCAGCCGGCAACGACGCACCACCGAGCCGGACGGCAGCGGACCTTCGATAGTCTCGCCATAAAACCAAAGAAGCGCCGTGACGTCGCAGTCCTCCAGCGTGACGCGAGATTGAAAACGGCAGGAGTTGCGAATGGTGCAACGTCGCAGCGTAGTGTCCGGGTTGGCCGCTTCGACGGCCCAGACCTGGTCGCCCACGGCCAGGCGGGGCACCGCGCGGTCCAGCGTCAGCGTGACCTGCGGTGCGTGATCGGGATTGGAGTCAGGTTGTTCCTCGACCGCCAGAACCCGGGCGCGCTCCAGCAGAGTTCCGGTGTTTGTGGCATAGCCGGCCAGCGTGTCGCCCACCCGCCAGCCGACATAGCCAAGAGGAAAGTTCTGGCGCACACGCAACTGTCGGCCTTCCACTCCGACCACCTGCGAGAGATGCGTGGCGATATTGAAGGCGTCATCATTCATGCCCTCGAGCACGCAATCTTCGAAGAGCAGCCGGGCGCGATTGCCCTTCACGTGCAGGCCGTCGCGCCATGACGACGTGATAAGTGCGCTGCCGGGCCGCGGGCGAACCTGCACACGGCGCAACGTCACACTGCCTTCGTTGCGTTGCACCACACAGGCAAACCAGGGAGCCGACCAAACCTCCACGTCCTCAATCACAATGTCGCGGTTGCCAACCAGTTCCATGACGGCGCCGGCTCCAGGCCGATGCGCAATGCCGCGCACCGGCACCGTCATGCGGGTCGTACCAGGTTGGATCACGTTCCAGTCGTGAAAGCTATCGGCCGTCACCACGCGCACCAACCGCGTCTCATTCGGCATTGGTGTCAGGTCGGCGACCCAGTAGTGGTTGCTGCGCAAGGCGTGCGGGCCGGGATTCCAAAGCATCGCGAAGTAAGCCTGTTCACCTCCCGTGTTGGTTGGACCGCCCGGCGGCGGCATCGCGAAGCCATCGTCAATGCGGGCCATGACGCAACGGGATGCCGGGTCCACGCCGATCACCAGCGCCTCGGCAAAAGGGAGCGGATCGTAATCCATGCGCAAGCCGTGCACTGCCACGTCCCGGCAACCGTGCAACGCCACGCCACGCCGGTCAGCGCCCAAAAGCAAAATGGCTCCCGCGCCCTCGATGCGGATGCGGTCCTGACCCTGTAAACGAATGGCATACCCGGCGCCGCTGGCGATTCGGTAGGTGCGTGCCGCTTCGAATCGCAACACCGCCGGCTTCGGCGCAGCCACAAGCGCCGCGACGGCCTTCTCCAACGCCGCCGCATCGTCGGCCGTGCCATTGCCGGCCGCCCCGAAATCCTGGACGTGAATTTCGGCAGCGTACGATGCGGCCAGCGGCACGAGCAGCAGGGCTGTGAGAAAAGGCATGCGTACGTTCATTTTTCTTTGGCTTTTACGTCCTCGAGCACCGCCAGCAAAGCGTGATAGTTGTCCACCAACAAGCCCTCGTAGCCGTGGCCGCCGCCTTGCCAATCGCGCCAATCCAGGGAGCGGCCGCTCGTGGGATCGAATCCCTGGAATTTGCCGGCGGCGTAGCCGGACAGCATGGGGTGAAAGATGCGGCGCGCGTCCTCCACCCGGCCCCGCTGGTAGAGCGCCGTGACGGTGTAATAGGCCCAGCAGCCGGTCGCCCCACCGTTTTCATAGAACTGGAAGCCGTCGCTGCCGTCGTCGAGCAGCGGTTCGCCGGTGGCTTCGGGCTTGTGGTTCTCGTGAACGTAATCGCCCTTCTTGACCGGCACGAGATTGCCGGGCAGGCCGATGCTGAAGTTGGTGAAGCCGACCTCCTGCATCTTCGCCAACAATCGATCCATGACGCGGTTGGCGGTCGGATCGTCGAGCAGACCGAACGTGATCGCCATGCCTTGCACGTAGGTGAACCAGTAGTCGTGCAATTGGCCGTCCGCACTTTTCCATCCCGCCAGCACGCCAGTCGCCGGATTCAGCAGGTTGGGCGCGTAGGCGGCCCGGAGCTTCGCGGCTTTCTCGCTGAAGAACCGGGCGTCCTCGGCGTGGCCCAGCTTCCCCGCCAACTCGGCGAACATCGTCGCAGCTCGGTAGGCGAGCGCATTGGCGAAGGCGTCCTCGTGGCCGAAGTTGATGCAGTCCCACCAGTTCGAGGGCCGCCGGTCCGTTTTGGGGCGGTCGCCGAAGTTGCCGGTGCCGGGATATTCGATGAGGCCGTTGCCGTCCTTGTCGGCGGCAAACATCTCGCGGCCCCACGCGGCCAGTTGGTCGTAACGGGCCTGAGCCCACTGCGTGTCGCCCGATCCGTCAACGTAGTTGCAGGCGGAAATGAGGAAGGAGGGTAACGAATCCAGCGAGGTCATGGGCGTTCTCCAGGCCGCAACGTCCGCCTCGCCAGGCGTGCAGCCGTAGCCGATCTGGCCGTAGCCCAAGGCACCGGCGAGGTAGCGGTCGAGCGTCATCCGGATGAGGTCGTTGGCCGTCAGGCCGTCCGCTAGCGGCGGCGTGTGCCGCGCGAGGTCCGAATACTCGAAGAGCGTGAAGGCGCAGGGATCGCTCGAGGCATTGTTGGCCAGCATCTGCACGCGTGGATTGACTTGAAAGATGTTGAGCCAGTCGCGGCGAAATCCGTCGTAGAGCGGATTCTCTTCAATGCCCGGGAGCTGTGGGTAAATGGCTACCACTTCGAGCCGATACTCGACGCGCTGCTGAATTGCCGTCGCTGCCGGAAAGGCGACGCGAACAAACGGAGGATTCACGAACCGCCGCGCGTCGTAGTCGAGCCTGGCGTCTCGCGCGCTGCAGGTGATACGCAAGGTCCCCATGTCCGGCATGTGCAGCAGGCAGGGCAGGCTCATCTGTCGCTCGCCCGGCTTCATCAGGCCGAGCAGCGTGGCGTGATTGGCCTTTTGATGGAACGTGAGCGTGAACGGCGGGGCCTCCGCACCGGCCACGTAATCCGAACTCAGAGTCAGCACCTTTTCGCTGCACGTCACCTGCCAGATCGGTTGGCCATGGAGTTGGTAGGTCTGGCCGACCAGTGCGAGGCCCGCCATGGAATTGGCCTCAGGCAGAACGGGGTTCTGATCCAACTGGCCGCGTCCCAACGAATCCACAGCGAACACCGAAAACGCCGGGGCGCCTGGTGACAGGCCGACCGCGAGATGCTGGGATTGAAAGGTCGCATCGGCGGCACGCAGTTCCGCCAGCGGCGCGAGCAACAAGGCGGTCAGGGCGAGGAGTTGTTTCATATCGGTTCCTTTGATACTTCCATTTGCCGTCAGCCGCGGCGGTGACGGTTTGGCGCTACAGGTCGCTGACCCGGATTCTCATGGTGCGGATTTCTTTATACCGGTAGTCCCAAGCCTTTTCCTTTACGGTTTCCGGTTTCCACGCGTAGAGAACGTACAGCCATTCCACGTCATCAATTGTTGACATTAGCGCCTGCGGCACATGCGAGCTGGCCATGCCCTCGGGTCGGAGGTAGCCCAGATAACTCCAATCCAACCCATTCTCGGATTCGGCCATGGTCAACAGACGCCCGTCGCCACCGAGCGATTCAGGGTAGTTGGGAGTGTCTGCAAAAGCGTAGTACTTTGTGCGCACTTTGATCACGCACGGATTGGGATAGTCTTTCAGCAATGGTTGTTTTTCCGCCCGCAGGACCTCCCATGCGCCGGGGTTCATAAAATCCTGCCTGTTTTCCGCGTAGCCCATCGAAAGAAAAGTGCCTGGGTGATAATAGTCAAACCAAAGCCTCCATCGGCCGTTGTCCCACAGCAACGAGGGGCGGTGGTAGGAACCGTAGTAATCAGCGGGCGGCTTCAAGTTGTCGCCCGATGCAAGAATCCAGCGGTTTGCATCCTCCTGCCCCCAAATCACGATCGGTGTTTTCGTGATGCTCCAGTTAATGCCGTTGGTTGATTTCGCGCCCATCACGCAGTTGATCTGGTGTAGCTGCTTCCTGCCATCCGCGCCCACCACCGTCTCGACACCCACGGAAGAGTAGGCCATGAAGTAGGTGTCGTCCTTTCTGACCACAGAAGGATCGCCCGCAGCCCAGCAGTTCCATTTTTCCTGGCCTCGCGACAACACCGGGACGAACTTCTTTGAGTCGCCGGTGACATCCCAGCGGTCATCGCCGGCATACACTTCCCAGTGAAGCAGGTCCTTGGACCTTGCGTGATAGATGGCATCGCCGCCCACCGTGCTGAGGTTATTCTCCTCTGCGGCCCATCCGAACAGCCACATCTTGTAGGGATAGAGTTGCCCGGGATCATGCACCACGCACGGGTTGTAGAGGTTGTAAAACGGTCCCAGGATCGGCTTGTGGTTTACCTCCCATTTGCTGGTGAGATCGGTCATCCGCTCCGCTGCCCGACACGGCGCGAGCCCACCCAGTAAGATGACGCCGGACAGCAGCAGATACGGCATGGATGTGGCGAGGATGAGTCTCATTGCAGTCCCTGGGCCGCTCTGCAACTGGGCGACGAAGTTTGTGAGGGTGTGTTGCGTCGTCATTGATCCATACGTTCCGGCGTCATCGCCCAGCAGCGCAGGTCGGTGAACTCAACGGTCCCGCTTTTCGCAAACAACCCCATACGCCCTGAGGCTGGTCCGGTGACGCAGGTCTGGACGTAGAGGTCATCGAGATACAGTTCCCAGATGCCGTGCTTGACGAGCAGACGGAAGCGATGCGACGTGCCGCTGCGGACTCCGCAGGGAACCGCGTAGCCGAGAGGGCCGATGACGTCTTCCTGCGCGAAGCGGCTGAGGCCGAGATAGGGACCGCCGCGCTGGATGTTGCCAAAGGCGGAGACATGAAACTCATCGTTGTCAAAGGCGGGTTCGGGACGATACTCGAAGACGCCGGTGCGGGTGAGGCCGAGGGTCTCCAACTGCACGAGCATCCCTTTCCCGGGCGATTCCTCGAAGTAGACACCCGCCGCGGCCGCGTGCCAATGCGTGCCGATGACGGGACCGCGCGGCTCGGTAGCTTTGAGCGTGCCTTCGAGGATGATGCCTCGCCCGGGATCGAATTGCTCCGGCAGCATCGCGATGGCTCCGTCCCGACCGGCTTGCAGAGTGATCGCGTTGTTTCCGACGGGCGTGAGCGAGCAGAGCGTGCCGCGATGCTGCTGGGCCGGATGAGCGAACACGGCCTTGTCGGTGCTCACGGGCAAGACGGCGCCTTTCGCGGTCTCATTGCCCGGCCACCACGCGAGACGGGCGTGACCGCGTTGGTCGGTGATGAGCTTCTTGAGCGGACCTATCCGGAGGGACTGGCCGTTGCCCCAGATACCAGGGAACGAGTTGTCGAGAGTGGTGGTGATCCAATTGCTCACCAGAATCTCGCCTCTCCAGTGGAACGTCTTGGCCAGCCAATTCGTATCGCGTGTCGTGTTGCCGCAAAGGCGAAGGGTCTCCTTGTCCGGACGGAACGGGCCGGCGGGCGAATCGCTCACGAACATCATCACGGAAAAACCAAGCTGCCCCAGGTAGCTCCGCGAACCCATGCCGAGATAGTAGCGTCCGCCGATTTTCTCGCAGAAGCAAACCTCCATCTGCTGCGGCGGCAGGCTGTCCCACTCGAAAACCGGCGGAGGTAATGGCTCCCACCGCACGCCATCGGCGGACTTCAACATGCCGAGGCTGTCCTGCGCCAGTCCGGGGCGCGGCTCGCTGGTGATGTAGCCGTAGAACTCTCCGCTATCGTCGAGGATGACCAGCTCGTCCCACCGGCAACGATACCACCGCCTGTCGGGGCGCGTGGTGAATTCCTCGCCCATGAACTCCCAGTTTTTCAGGTCGCGGGAGCGATGCTGCCGCAAGACCACCGGATAGTCTTGGCGGTCGGCTCCTTGATTGAGTTCGCTGGAGAAGTAAACGAATTCCTTCCCGGTCCAACGCACGCAATAACCGGCCAGTCCGTGTGCGAGCGGACAGGCAAAGGCATCGGCTTCGCGCCAATGCACGCCGTCGTCCGACTCGGCGATGGCAACGCCCAGCGGCCCGGCGTTTCTGCCGTCCGGCCCGAATCGCTGAACCGAGACCGCATTGAACAGCCGTCCATCACGCACGGCAATGGAATGGCTCCAAGCGGAGAATCGCTGGCTCCGGTCGGCGAGCAACGACGGTTGGTAAAACAGCGTGCTCTTGGTGTCGGCGGCGTGGAGCGCGGCCAGCGTTTCGAGCAGCAGGGCGGCGAGTAGTGTGGGGGTGAGTTTCATCGTGTTGTCATTCCAGTCGGTTGGATTCCACCGCTTTCTTCGCTTCGGTGTCGCCTTGGTTGCCCTTCTTTTGGCTGTCGTGTTCGAGTTCGGCCGAACGATTTCGCAGATCAGCCAACCCCGTCGAAGATTCGACCGAAGGTCGCCGTATCAGCGAAGCCGTGATGGACTACTGGGTGGCTTTCCTGCGGACCGGCAAGCCCCGTGCAGAAAATCTGCCGGTATGGCCGGCGTTTGCGTCATCGGCGCCCCAAGCGATGGTGTTCGGCAACTCCGGCATCGAAGCCAGAGGATTCCACAGTTCATGAAACCACGAGGCGCTTTTCAAGTCACCACTGCGGTCTGCGTGGCCGTCATTGCATCGAGTGGGGCATCTGCCATGCATCGATTGCTGTTGACCTTGTGCCTGGGCGAATTCGTGTTGCCCGCCATCGTTGCCGCTGCCGCCGCACCGAGCGCTGGAACAACGGCGTGGCGCACAAATACACCGGCGGCGTGAACAACTCCGACGACCTCGGCTTTTTCCGCGCGATGTTCGACAAGCTCATCGCGGAGGACGTCGCCGATGCGAAACGCATTTACATCACGGGCGGCAGCAACGGCGGCGTGATGACCTACATGTTACTCAGTGAAATGGCGGATCGCATCGCCGGCGCGGGCGTCGTCGTGACCACACTGCCGGCGATTGTGAAAACGTGGCCGAAGCCCTCGCGCTCGGTGCCCATTCTCATCATGCTCGGCACGGCATACCTGATGATGCCGTGGAGCGGCACACGCGGCTTGCAGCAGGCGATATCCGCCCGCGATGTCCGCCCTGTTGGCCTCGGTTTACAATGACGTGGCAGAAGAGAAATCAGTACCAGTTTCCAAATCTCACGGCCACACGGCGAACCAGCATGACAACGGCTTGGGAGTCATCTCGGCGACGATTTCTCCAACAGATCGGTTGGTGGGGGTGTGGCCTGAGCCTGTCGGGAGGCTTGTCCGAATCACGTGGCTCAACATCGGGCCCTGGCCAGTTGTGGGAGAGTGTCGAATGGATCAAGGCGATTACCGATCCCGAGATTAGGAGCGGCGTCGAGACGGCGATCACCCGCAACCTGCTTCCGGCCGCCAGTGAACGCCAGTACCCAGGCCATTTCTCCATCACCGCCGACGGCGCCGCGTTTGGTGCCGATACCACTTGGCCCGGTCTCGATTCCTGGCAGATGGCCGGTGCGTATCTGCACCTGGGTCGGCAACAACTCGTTTTGGACTACTTTGAATTCGTGCGTGCAGCGCAGCGCCGAGACGGCCATATTCCGTTCGCCATTTTTCCGGGTTCGACAAAGTCGGATGGCAAATGGCTCCGCGGTCTTCGAAACCCCGAGGACGTCTTCACGTATCAGCCACCGCAGCGCGAAGGCGCAGCAGAGTCCAGCCAGCAGACAAAACAATGGGTGGGGCTCTTCGAGCACTGGCAGCCGAAGGCGAATCCGCTCAGCGTTCTCGGACCGGTCTGCTATCTGTTGACGGCTATGGAGATCTTCGAGCAGACACAGTCGGCCACTTGGTTGCAGGCTCGGATCGCATCATTGACGGCGGCGGCGCAGTACCTTGCCGATCACGCCGGTGACAACGGTCTTATCTCAGGCTCGGGGTTCTATATGGAAATGCCGCCTCGCTTCGGCTGGGACGGCATAACGCAGTGTTATGTGGTCCACGCCTGGCGTGCCTTGAGTCGATTGTGCGGTTCGGCCGGAGACGGGGACGGTCAGTTGAAGTGGGAGCAGCTGGCGAATCGGTTGCGAGACCGGTTCGCGGACATGTTCTGGCGCGATGATCACTTCGCCGAGTACGTGCATCAGGAGCGCGGCGTGGTCGATGCGCACGGGCTCTCGGACGTCAACTGGGCCGCCGTGGCGTTTGGCCTCGCGGATCACGGTCAGATTGCTCGTCTGTGGCCGCGACTGATGAAGGAAGACGGGTTCTGGGTCGGAAAAATGCCCACGCAGATCGTCACGCGCCCTTTCAGTTACGAAGCTTGGGAGCTGCATGAGCCTCTGCCATTTCCCACCACGTCGCCACTGAATGACATCGCGGCCATGGGTCGGGTGTGGTACCTGGAGGCGCTTGCCTGCCGGCAGCAAGCCGCGCACGAACGCCTGTTGACCTCGCTGCGGCACGTCTGCCGCGCCGCTTCGGCGGAGGGTTACTGGCGCGAACGCTACCACCCGCGACCGGACGGTTCGGTTGTACCGGCCGGTGCCGAAAAATACTGCGAATATCCAGCGGTATTGGTGCGCATCGCGTTTGCTTGCCGAGCATGCCTTGGTGACGGGACCTGAGTCACAACGTGTCGGCCTTCGATGCTTCACGCCGGAGCATGACGCACGCGCACCTTTCCGGCGACTCAATCCGCTGCCGGCGGATGGCCGACCAGGTTCGGGTGCCTGGCGTTGCGCATGAATGCCCGTTTGGACTCGGGAATCAGTCGCTCGAACGATCGAATGGGTTCGGGAGCCGGCACGCGGCCCGCCGTCCTCAGTCGCAGCGTCACGATTTCCTGCGGTCGCAGATCGAGTTCATAAGCGGGACCGCCCGGCAGTTCCACGCGGTTCGCGCCGCGCACATCGGTTCGCACGGATGCCGTGTGGGGCAGACGCACCTCAATGCGGCCCTTACCGCTCAGCCCCAGGCACTCCACCAGTCGCACTTCAATTTCGTCTTCCACCCGGCGTATTGACTCGATGATCACGTTGGAGGATGTGTCGCAGAAACTCGCGGCTGGCGCGCTGAACCCGGCCCGCGCGATCACCGGCATGTTGTATTCCCACGCCCATTGCGGCACTTCGGCAGCTTCCCAGTCCTCCGCGTGTGCGAGCAGCGCATATTCGTACGTTTGCGTGCCCCGCCCGCTCATCCATGCCGACGGCTGGCTGAACTCCCGGTCGTGGATCCTCCATGTCAGGGCATACGCATCGCAGACGTTGTGCAACAGCAGCAACGGTGTGTTGTCCACCAACTCGCGTCCCGGCACACCCCGGTCGAGCAGCGCTACACCTCCGCCACCTTTCAGGGCATAGTCGGAATAGCGGATGGCCGGCACAATTCCGCGGACCTTCGCCGCCGTCGCCGCATCGGGTCTTGAAGCGTCACCGACCGAGAACCCGAAGGGAATTCCGCGGTGCACTTCCCGGATCGTCTCCGCCAGAGGAAACTCCACCGAGACGACCGTACCATCCGGCAAGTCCGTGGTCGCTGTCACGAAGTCGATCCGCGGTGAGTGGCGGTAAAACCGCATGACACGGCGCAGCGCACTGCCACCATGAAAAGGTGAGTGTACCTCGACAATCGTGGCCAACGGCCCCTCCGTGACCTGGATCGTGGGACGAATCTCGCTGGAACTGGCTAATCGCGCGCGTTGGGCCTTGGCGGGGAGCGCGTGCGGGTCGCTCTTGGTTTCCATCAGCACGACATTCGCCGGACCGCCCAGGACCTCGCGTCCCGATGGCTTGAGCCGCAAGCTGATCAGCGCGCCAGTGGTCGGATCGACTTGGGCGACGTAATGGTCCGTCGCGATGGCTGCGGGAACCTGGTCTGTCGGCGCGGGCGGCGGACCGGCGGAGGTAAATTTCAGCGACGTCAGCGCCATCGATTCCATCGGCAGTTCGACCAGCGTCGTGCTGGCGTTGATTAGTGACTGGCTCACGGGACCGGCGAGCGTCTGCCCCGCGGGCAGTTGCAGTTCGACCGGCGCACGGCGAGCGTGGTTGGCGGGGTTAAACAGGACAACCGAATCGGCCGCGTCCCGCGCCAGGCTCTGCAGCGATTGCCGCATTGCCTGATCGGCATTCGCTTCCACGTAGTCAAAGCGATCCGACGTGTCCCAGCTGTTAGGGTCGGCAAACGAGGCATCCACTCCCGCACCCCACAAGACGTTGCGGTCCATGTTGAGCGCCATCAGGAACCAGGAATCGGCGAACTCCTGGGATGGATAGCTCGCCTGCCCGCGGAGACTTCCGATCGTCGTCAGCATTTCGGCGGCCTGCAGCAGATGTTCGTCGCGGCGATACCGTTGCTTCACTCGCGGCATGCTGACCCAAAAGGCGCTCCATCCGTACTTGCTTGAGGCCATCGCGGTGGGCAGCTCCACGTTCCGGTCACGGATCAGCGGCATCACCGCGTCCAGGTACGCACCAAAGGTCGTCAGCCGCAGCGGCATGTCGGGCGACAAGCGATCCCACTCGGGAATCAGTTCCGCCGGATAACGCGGATAGCGGAACGGAAGTGAATAATCCCACTCGCCGCCGAAAATGATCGGTGGTATGCCCGTGGGAAAACGCTGGCGATTGGCGCTCGCCACGGCGATGCACTTGCGCAACTCTTCCTCGCCCACCGCCTGTGGACTGCGAAACAATGGCTGGAATTCCACGTCGCAGTAGAGGCCGGGACTCACCGCCAAGACGCGCGAACCGTCCGGCGAGACAGCCCAGTGCAGGGCCGAACCCGATTTGACTTCATCCCAGTTGGTAAGTGCCGGCGCTCCGGTCGGCGGCGGGCCGGTGGGGTTGAAGCGACAGTAGACCAAGGCCTCCAGCCCCAACTGCTTCGTGATCTGGGCCATCTGCTCGTGCCAGCCGCAAAGGTCGATCATCCACGCCGTGCGCGGCTTCTGCTGCAACACCTGCTCGTACCATCGCAGTCCCAATACACCCTGCTGCACGAGCGCTTCACCGCCCGACAGACTGACAGTCGGTTCGAGCACAAACGCGTTGGCCAGTTCCACCCGTCCTTCGGCAATGCGCCGTTTCAATTCGGCCAGACGCTCCGGTTCGTACTCCATCATCGTGATCAGGTGCGGGATCTCGGACATCACGAAACGGTACTGCGGATCGGCATTTACTCGATCCAGGTGGGCCAGGTACGAGTACAGGCCGAAGTTGCGCTCCTCCGCGTAACTGACGAGCCATCCCATGCACGCGTCGTGAAAATTCGGCAGCAAATAACAAGGCACCGGTTCCGTGGGCGCGACCGGTCCGGCTCCGTCGTCAGTCTGTGTCGCGGCAGCGGCCAAGGAAGTAGCCGTGCCTGCGGGTCGGTCGTGCGGAGCCGAAGTGTCTTGCGCTCGCGCGATTCCGGCTGCGGTGAAACCGGTCGCCAGCACGGCGAACATGATCGACAAGTGACAACCGTTTCCCAGGATCAAGCGGAGCTTGCTGCTCGGTGTGGTCGGCTCTTGGTGACATCGTTGGGTCATCGCTCTGTTATCACGTTTCATGGGTTTTCCTGAAGCAGGGCATCAGACACTCGGATTCCAACGTCACTTCTGAACTATTCGCTCTTACTCTTCTCCTGCTCGAATGCCGCCAAGCGGTAATCGGCTTGTCGCATCACGTTGTTCAACATGACACGACGCCGGTCGGTGGGCCCGCTCAGGGACGTACGAGCTTCAATCGAAGCACGCCGAGGCTACCGTACTTGCCTACTCCCGGCAGATCGGAGTAGCCGGTGTAGTGCAGCGTGAAATGATCGCCCCCCTCGTCAATCAGACCCAGCGGCGTGCGCAAGTCCGACACCCAGGACTGAGCTGAATCCAGCACCAGATGCTGGGCCGGCGACCAGTGCAAACCGTCCGGCGAAGTTGTGTAACCCAGCCGGTCGCCGCGCAGAATCACATCAAATACAGCCATGTATGTGCCGTCCTGCAGCCGAGTCACGACTGGATTCTCAACCCCCAACTGAGGATCCAGAGCGACAGGATTGGTCGCGGAGAGTCTCTTCCATGTTCCCGCCAGAGATGTGGCCTCCGCCAAGCCGACTTGCCATTTGCCAATCTGCTTCTCCTGGGTGTTGGCACTGCCATAGAACGCCAGCCAGCGATCGCCCGCACGAAAAGGAAAGAACGAATCCGTTCCCTGCAGACCTTCCCAGGCATCCGAAGCGGCGCCCGGTTCGAGCACGATTCCCGAATCGCGATACGGACCGCCGTAACCACCTGGCCCGGGCGTCTGAGAAACGGCACGCCAGATCCGCCCCTCATGATTGGTCAGCCACCGGTCGGGCGGATCGGGCGCGCACCGATAGGCCACGTAGAACAAATTCCACCGCTCCTCCGGGGCACTGTAAACCGGCATTGGTGCCCAGACCGCTGCGCGCGGATCGGTCCCGTCGTAGTTGCCGCTAGACTCCATCAAGGTCGACAGACGTTGCCACTTCCGACCGTCCGGACTGCTCCAATGCGCCAGCTTCATCTTCACCCAGAACGGATCATCCACCATTTCCGACACAAACAGGTGGTAAGCGTTGTCCAGCTTCAGGACACAACCGCCCTCAAACCCGTGGCGATTTCCTTCCGTACCGGGCATTCCGTGCGACAACACGGGCGCGGCGAATTGCTCGATGATCTGCAAACTGCGAGCCCCGCCGTCGACAGCCGGAGACGAGTGCTCTGCGGCCAGTGCCACCGCATTTGCGGCGAGCGTCAGGAAGACCGCCAGCATCTCTGAGTTTGTCGCACTTCTCATCATGGAAATTGTGTGCTTGGTGGGTCAGCTTCTCAAGGTCACGCGCGTGTCTGAGGCACGGATTTGGCGAATACGCTTCGCGCAGTGGTACAAATTGCCGGACGCGACGCGTCTCGCTCCCGCGTGCGCGAGGGGGACTTGGTGATTCCCATCCTCGCCCCAGGGATCGGAGTTGGTGCCGGAACGAAAGAACACCTGATAAGTGTGACGTTGCATACGTTCTTTGCCGGCATGATCGGCCTGACCGCATGGACGCAACGCCTCACCTCGTCACAGGCCGCGACGTTTCCGTTGGCTGGAGAATTCTCCTGCAAAGAGAATGACTCCAACAGCACGTGGTCTTACCCGTTGGACGACGGGCAACCGCTATCGGATTGGCTTCTCGAGCCGCATCGTGGGCGATATCGAGATCATTGGCGGGGAAAAGGGAAAGATGACGGTTGCGGTTCGCGAGTTGTGGTGGGACAAGGAAGGCCAAGTCGGCGTTGTCAAGTGGTTCCGTCCGCAGTCGCAGACCCAGGGGCAGGTGCGGCAGGCCTGGGAATTCGATGTCGAGGCACCCAGAGAGGCCGTCTCAATTGGGCTCGAACTGCGATCCTGCAGCACCGCGAGCAAACGCTGGTTCGACGAGGTCAGGATCTTCCCGGTTAAATAAGTCCAGTCGCTTTCACCGTTCACACTCGATGAGCTTTGCCGCAGGGGGCAAGTACAATCGCAGTCGTGAGGGTGAAGGCACGCGTCGGAGGCGACGGAGGTTCAGTCGGGGAGACTCGCCGTGTGCTGCGAGATGGCGGGCGATCAGGACGGCATTCGGCTCAACCTCAAGTTCTGACGCGGAGACCTCTCGGCACAGTCACCACGATTTGACCGGGCGGAGCCCTCGGGGTCTCAACTCGAACATGACGCATCCGTGGGGGGCGGGAGGCGGCTGCCCGACGCGCCCCGGAGCGTGTCGGACGGCAGTTCGCGGAACAAGCGGCGGTAGTCCCCGGCGAAATTCCCCGCGTGATGGAACCCCAACGCCCCGGCCACGTCCGCGATCACGGCGGCCGGGTCCGCCCGGAGCCGCGACCGGACGGCGTTCAGCCTGAGGTACTTGAAGTAGGCCATCGGCCCAAGCCCGGCCCGTTCACGGAACGTCCGCCGGAGGTTCCGGTCGCTGACCCCGAGTTCCCGGCAGAGATCGATTGCCCCGACCGGATCGCTGAGGTGGGCCCGCATGAACTCCTCAGCACGGCGGAACATGTGTGACCGTGCAGCCAACGACAGGTACGGTTGTGGAGTGGCCGCTGAGAACATCGCGGCAATAATTGCCCGCACGCACTCCTGTTCGAGCCGGTCACCTTCCGGTGTTCCCAGGAGGGTCGGATCTGTTACCCCCTGATTCAGCAGGCTGGCGATGTGTTGGCAGAGACGGGCGAAGCTTTCAGGAGGTGGCGAATGCGCGGTCCAATGTCTGGGTAAGGCCACCGCGTCCGTCGCCAGCAGCGACCTGGCCGTTTCCAAGAGAGTGTCAGTACGGAGGAATGCCCCTTGGTAGTCCGTCCGCCGTGCCGTGACGTGATTCGCCTCGCCATCCGCGTCGTCGAGAACGAGGTGGCCCGGGGAGAGTCGGCGACCTTCCCACAGGCTCCCGCAATTCCCGGCGGTCACCGGAAAAATGGAGAACATGTCAGAGGCGTCGTGACCGCGGAGTGAGAGGCGCTGGTTGGCCTTGATCTCGATGGTACGAACAAGCCCACCTTGTACAACGCGGAGTACACCCTCGAAACGGCCGCTGGAGATTTGTTCGAACCGACCCTGCCAGTTTGAAAACAGCGCGCCCACCTCGTCGAAATCCACAAGGGGAATGACCTGGGCGGCAGGCTGTTCAAAGATCGGCTCGTGCGATCCGGACATCGTTATTTCCATCTGGCAACCGGCCTGACTTCTTTGCACGGTGCGGTTCGGGCATTCGGCTGAGCAAGTCTGTGCCGTTCGTCTTCAGGTGCGGCGATCGCTTTTCGGGAAGACCCACGACCGGACTCATCGTACGCAAGCGACGACCACCCCCCTCAGAGTTCCAAGGTCCGGAATTGGTGCAACCCATCGCCAGTTCTACGGTTTGGCCAATTTTGGATCCTGCAGGCTTTACGCATAGCTAGAATCGTAAATCTAGTCAATATTTTTCCTCAACCCCACTTGCTTTGTCTCATTTGGCCCTTTTGGAGGTTCGCGATTATGCGCACCCGTACGCATCTGACATGCCTGACCGCTGGTGCAGCCCTCGCCCTACTGGTCGCAGCTCAACTCACCCGCGACAGTCACGCCCAGGACGAAACGCCTGGTGGGAAACGTGCCACCAAACCGGAGCAATCCTTGCCGACCAACGGCACCGTCGAATCTCGCATCGGGCCATTGGCGTTCGAAGGGGGGTACCCGACCGACGCCACCGTCACCAAGCTGTACGACGAGATGGACTTCCAGCGGGCCGTGCAGGCCTACGTGTGGGCGATCCCGATCGTCTCCTTCGCGAAGTGGCAGGAGCAGCACGAGACCGTGTTCGGCCAGCAGGACGGCGACCTCGTGCAACTCGAGAGTTTTCGTGACCGGATGGGATTCCTCACGCCCAACGACACCACGACGTACCTGGTTGGCTATGTGAACCTCGAGCGGACGGGTCCGCTGGTAATTGACTACCCGAAAGGTCCGACGGCCGGCGGCATCCTCGACATGTGGCAGCGTCCGATCACCGACCTGGGCTTGGCCGGTCCGGACCGGGGCGAAGGGGGCAAGTACTTGGTGGTGCCGCCCGGCCAAAAGGCCCCCAAAGATGCCGAGGGCTACCGCGTCTTCGAGTCTCCCACGAATAACCTCTTTCATGGGTTCCGCGGGCTGAGCAAGGACCCGAAGGAAGCGAAATCGCTCAACAGCCAGTACCAAGTGTACCCGTTCGCCAAACGAGACAATCCCCGCAAAACGCGGATCATTCCGGCAGCCGACAAGAAATGGTATGCCTGGCCGACCACCGGACTCGAGTTCTGGGAATTGCTTTCCAAGATGCTCAACGAGGAACCGGTCCACGAGCGCGACCGCATGATGGTGGCCATGCTCAAGCCGCTGGGCATCGAGAAGGGCAAGAAGTTCGAGCCGGACGCGCGGCAGAAGAAGATCCTGGAACAGGCGGCGGTGGTCGGCGAGGCAATGGCGCGAGCCAACACGTATGCCAATCGCGATAAGGAAGCCCGACTCTGGGGATCCGACAGCCAGTGGAAGCTGATCATCCTCTGCGAGGCCAACCAGGAAGCGAAGTATCACACTGCCCTGGATGAGCGTTCGGCCTACTTCTACGAAGCGGTGGCGCTGTCCGACGGAATGACCACGAAGACGCCCGGAGTCGGCCAGGCCTACATGGGCATCCGGAAGGACAAAGACGGCGGGTGGTTGCAGGGCGGCAACAATTACACGCTTCGCGTTCCGCCGAACGCCCCCGCCAAGCAGTTCTGGGCGATGACGCTGTACGACACCGAGACCCGCAGCTTCATCGACACCAAGCACGACATCGCCGGGCTCGACTCCCGCAAAGACCTGGTCAAGAACGACGACGGTTCCGTGGACCTGTACTTCGGCCCGGAGGCGCCGAAGGGCAAGGAAAAGAACTGGGTACCGACGGCCCCCGGACGCGGCTGGTTCGGTCTCTTCCGCCTCTATGCGCCGACCGAAGCCTACTTCGATCGGAGCTGGAAACTGCCGGATCTCGTTCGCGTTAAGTGACGTGTTCGCCTGCCTCCGGTCGCGATGCGAAACTCGCGGCCGGAGACCTAAGGCAGACTTCAAACCTCATGGGGAGACTCCTTGTGCGTATGACATCACTCACCGTAGCCGCTTCGGCCATTCTGCTGTTCGCCCTGGTGACTCTCAGCCAGGCCCAGGAAAAGGCTCCTGGGGTCGTCGTGACCCAGGAAACCTACTGTCGGGCTGAGACGGACCGGACGTTCAACAATACCATCAAGCTCACGGGCGGGGTCAACCGCTTCTATCACTTCCGCAAAGTCACCCCTCTCGACAACCAAACAGTCGTGCGGATGAACCGCGACACGCTGTACTCGCCTGCCGTTGTGGACACGTCCAAGGGGGCGACGATCACGGTGCCGAAAATGCCGGATGGTCGCTACTGTTCGGTCTTGTTGATTGACAACGATCACTACTGTCCGGGAGTGATCTACGAGGCGGGAACGCACCAACTGCCCCACCATACGAAGTACCTGGGCGTGCTCGTGCGGATTCAACTGCTCAAGCCGACCGATCCAGAGGACGTGAAACTGGTCAACTCCCTTCAAGACAAATTGGAAATCAAGGCGGAGAGCGCCGACCCGTTCCCCGAGCCGAAGTGGGACGCGGCCTCGCTGGAGAAGCTGTCCGCCATCTACAAAGCCGAATTTGCCAAGTACAACAAGTACCCCGACGGTTTCATGGGCGCTCGGGGCGTAGCGGACGAGAAGATCCGGCACATCGCCTGTGCCGGGGCCTGGGGCCTGTTTCCAAACGAGCACGCGGTTTACATCAACTACAACGCCGGTTTACCGGCCAAGGGGCACCACACCGCAACGTACAAGGTGCCCGAGAACAACGCCTTCTGGTCGATCACCGTGTATGGCGCTGATGGATACATGAAGAGCGACAATGCCCTCCTCAATGGATCAAACACAAAAATGAACCCGGACGGCACGTTCACGGTGCATTTCGGCTCCAAGGAGGATTGCGGCGACCTACCGAACCGGCTCGACGTGAGCGACGGCTGGAACTTCCTGATGCGAGTCTACCGGCCAGGGAAGTCCGTGTTGGACGGCAGCTATAAGCTCCCGGAGGTGACCCTCGCAAAGACCGCGCAGGGCAACTCGCTTGGCGGGAAACCGAAATACGCGGCGGACGTTCCCCAATCGATCCTGACCCCGGACGTCGTGAAGACAGAGCGGCTGGGCGACCTGAACTTCTTCGACGGGTTGCCGTCGGAGGAGACGACCAAGAAGGTGTACGACTACCTCGATACCGCGCGGGGTGTGGACGCCTTCCTGAACGGCATGCCGGCGGCCTCCATCCAGGCCTTCATCCAAGGCATGAAGGACGTGGGGATGGACACCTACAGCATGGGCATCCACGGCGGGTTGATGGACGCCCAGTCGTTGTGGCTCACGCCGAACACCACCACCATCTACTGCGTGGCCGAGATCAACGTGAAGGACGGGCCGACGGTCATGGAGGTTCCGCCGGGGGTTCTGGGGCCGGTCGATGACGCGTACTTCCGCTGGGTGACCGACATCGGCCTGACCGGCCCGGACAAGGGCAAGGGCGGCAAATACCTGTTCCTGCCGCCGGGTTACAAGGGGGACGTCCCCGATGGCTACTTCGCGGTCCGCACGCGGACCTTCCGCAACTGGCTGCTCATGCGCGCCTTCGTGATCGACGGCGACGGCGAGAAGACCATCAAGAGTGTGAAGGCCGGCTGGCGGCTCTACCCGTTGTCGGAGGCGAAGAAGCCCCGGGAACCGCACTTCGTGGATCTGACCGGCAAAAAGTACAACACGATTCACGCGAGCGATTACAAGTTTTTCGAAGAGCTGAACGAAGTCGTGCAGTATGAGCCGGCCGACGCGTTCGACCCGGAAATCGTCGGTCAGTTCGCGGCGATCGGCATCAAGAAAGGGAAGCCCTTTACCCCCGACGCGCGGATGAAGAAGATCCTGACCGAGTCGGCGGCGATCGGGAACGCGGCGGCGAGGGCGATCTCCTTCCGGCCCCGCAAGAAGTCACTGTACTTCTACGAGGATCGCCAGTGGTACTCGCCGTTCGCGGGCGGGAGCCACGAGTTTACGAACAACGGCGAACAGGTACTCGACGACCGCATCATCTTCCACTACATGGCCACCGGCATCACCCCGGCCATGGCCCAATCGGCCGTGGGCCAAGGGTCCGCCTACGCGTTCACTGCCCACGACCAGAAGGGCAAGTACCTCGACGGGGGCAAAACCTACAAGGTGACCCTGCCCAAGCCGGTCCCCGCCAAGGCTTTCTGGTCGTTTGTTGTGTACTCGACCCAGCACCGAAGTCTGCTGGAGACCGACCAGAGGAGTGCGGGCGTGGATAGTAACAGCCCAGACCTGAAACCGAACGCGGATGGTTCTTACACCGTCTACTTCGGGCCGAAGCCTCCGCCGGGGAAAGAGGGCAACTGGGTCCAAACCATGCCCGGCAAGGGGTGGTGTGTTCTGTTGCGACTCTACGGCCCACTCGAGCCGTGGTTCAACAAGACCTGGAAGCCTGGTGACATCGAGCTGGTCGAGTAGCCGGGGTGGCTGGCTGAAGCAACCGTCAGGGCCTACTTTCATCTGTGCTGGAAACTGACGAATCTCGTTCCCGTCAAGTGACGTGTTCCCCGCTCTCTGGTCGCGACGCAAAACTCGCGGCCGGAGAGCGGTTCATGTGTTCGGTCAACGTCTTTCTCAGGAGTCCATCATGACCACCAGGTTTGCGGTCCTTCGTCTTGCCGGGGTCACACTGATCCTCGGCTGCCTCGTCGCCCTCTCTCTGGAGCCGGCTGTGACCGCACAGGACAAATCGCCAGGCGGCCAGCCGCTCCCCGGCACCAAACAATCCGTTGCTGATCTCGAAGAGCAGGTCGCCTACCACCGGGCATTCGAGGCCGTCGTTTGGGCCATGCCGGCGTCGGCCATGCAGCGGTTCCGCCAGGGAGTGCTCGCCCTGCCGGGCGTCGAAGACAACGTCATCCTGGCGTATTCGGACACGTTGCGGACGAAGCACAAAGCCATCACCGCCAACACGGCGACACCTTACATCGCAGCGGTGACGGACCTCCGCAAGGGGCCGGTAGTGCTGGAAGTGCCTGCCGTGTCGGAGAAGGCCAGCCTGTACGGCCAGGTCGTCAACGCCTGGGAAGCCACCATCGCGGGGGTCGGACCTGTCGGGGCGGACAAGGGGAAGGGCGGCAAGTACCTGCTCATCCCTCCCGGGTACAAGGAAAAGATTCCCGACGGCTATTTCCCGATCCGAAGTTCGACGTACCGCATCGTCCTGGTCTTTCGCTCCATCCCGGCAAAGGGGGCGACGGCGGCCGATGCTTACGCCTACACGAAGACGCTGAAGATGTACCCGCTGGCCGAGTCGGCCAACCCCAAGCCGACCAAGTTCGTGGACGGGCTGCCCATCCCTGTGTACACGCTGCCCTACTACGACATCCGCGCCCTGCAGGACATCCACGACATCATCAGCGTGGAGCCCGTGGACGCGCGGGACAAGGTGATGATCGGGATGCTGGCCACGATCGGCATCGAGAAGGGCAAGCCGTTCAACCCGTCGCCGAAGATGAAGGCGGCGATGGAGCGGGGCGTCGTCGATGCCTATCACTACATCCAGAAGCTCACCCGCGACCTGCATGAGAAAAACCTGTGGTGGCCCGATCGCAAGTGGGCCTTCGTCATGGTTCCTGACGAGAAGCGAGGCTTCGAGTTCGTCAACGATCGGGCCGTGGAGGTGGACAAGCGGGCCGCCTGCTGGTTCTTCTACACCTTCTACCCGGCCGTCCTCGACGAGACGGCCGGCACAGTGTACCTGGCGCCAATCGCCGACACGGACGGCAAGCCGCTAGAGGCCGGCAGCCTTTACCGCATCCGGGTCCCGAAGGACACCCCCGCCAAACAGTTCTGGTCGATCACGGTATACGACAACGCCAACTGGGGCTTCATCGAGAACCCCCAGGATCGATCTGGGTTGGGGACGTTCGACAAGGACAAGATGAAGGTCAACGACGACGGCAGTGTAGACATCTATGTCGGGCCGAAAGCTCCTGAAGGCCTCGAATCCAACTGGATTCCCACGATGGACAAAAAACCATACATCTGGCTACGGCTGTACGGCCCGGACGAGCCGTTCTGGAAGAAGACCTGGAAGATGCCCGACGTCGAACTTGTGAAGTAACGTTGCAACCATCCCGTTCGTAGGAGCTGATTATGGGATTGGAACTCTCTGCCTCTCGTCTTTCCCGGACCGCACTGGTCCTCGGCTGTCTCGTCGTGTTTTGGCTGTCGCCCACCCTGAGCGCGCAGGACAAGAAGTCCGAACGAGGCACCTCGCCCGCGAAGCAATCCGAAGCTGTGTCGTTTCAAGACCTCGAGCGACAAGTCCTGCAACATCGCGCCCTCGAAGCGGTGATCTGGGGCATGCCGGCGGTCAACCGCGATCTCATGTACCAGGCGATGCTCCGCGAGACCAAGGGCCGGGACAACCAGCTGCTCTACTGGTCGAAGCTGCTCGACTGGAAGAACCAGACCCTCACGCCCAACACCGACGTGATCTATCTCACGCCGCACTTCGACACGAAGGACGTGGGACCGGTCGTGATGAAGATTCCGGCGGCCGACGGGGGCGCCATCGTGGGCACCATCATGGACGCCTGGCAGACGCCGCTCGAGGATGTGGGACCCGCCGGCGCGGATAAAGGTAAGGGCGGGAAGTACCTCATCCTCCCGCCGGACCACACCGCCAAGGCGCCCGACGGGTACATCGTTTTGCCGTCGTCGACGTACAAAGGTTATGCTCTGCTGCGGTCGATTCGGAAGAGCGGTAGCGACGAGGACATGGCCAAGGCAGTGGAGTACGGCAAGCGGATCAAGATTTACCCCTTGTCGAAGGCGGACAATCCGCCGCCGACGACCTACGTGGATGCCGCCGGCGTCCTGTACGACGCGACCATCCCGTATGACATCCGCTTCTTCGAGTCGCTCAATCGCGTGATCCAGCACGAGCCGCGGCTGGAGCGCGACCGGGTCATGATCGACACGCTGCGGTCGCTCGGCATCGAGAAGGGCAAGAAGTTCGCCCCCGATGCGAAGATGACCCAGACCCTGAACGCCGCCGCCAAGCAGGCGCACGGATATCTCGAAGGGAGGTATTACGAGCTCGTCAGCAAAGGGCCGTTCGCGAAAGGAAGTCGGTGGTCATTCCCTGAGCGGATGGGGCTCGTCTTCAAGGCGGGCCAGAACCAGTTTGCGGAGCCCAACTTTTACCCGGTCGAAGATCGAGGCCTGCTGCTCTCGTTCATCTTCTTCCTGCCCAAGCGTCTGGGTGAAGGCCAGTTCTACCTGATGGGTATTGAGGACAAGGAGGGCAACCCACTGGACGGCAGCAAGACGTATCGGCTGAACGTGCCGGCCAATGCCCCCGCAAAGCAGTACTGGTCGGCGACGCTGTACGATCGGGACACTCACGCGCTCATTCGCCAGATGTCGCACGCAGCCCGTTCCTCGCAGACCCCGGGATTGCAGGTCAATACGGACGGATCGGTGGATCTGTACTTCGGCCCGAAAGCCCCAGCGGGCAAAGAGTCGAACTGGACCCCCACGGATCCCAAGGGGGAATTCGAGATCCTGTTTCGGTTCTACGGCCCTCTTCCGTCACTCTTCGACAAGACCTGGGTACTGCCGGACGTCGAGCCCGTGAAGTGAAACCTCGTCTGCCTTCGGGCCTCGCCAACGGCCAGCCGACAACACCGACGCCAGTTGCGCCGAGCGTCTAAACTGCTCCGGTGAAACACACCGCTGTAGTTGCGCCCAGGCTCTTTCGCATTTTCCCCCAGGGTTGGCCCGCGTTGCGTCCGGCCGGAATGCGGCACCTTATCGGAAGGCGTCCGGTGGAATGCGGTCGGGGCGGCGGTGTAGATTCGCTGGCGAGCGCGCCGATGGGATGTCGGGGGACACGCTCATGGCGGGTCGTGCACGGTCCGCAGCGGAACAACGGTGGCGTGATCGGATGCGGCGCTGGCCACAGTCCGGATTGAGTGGTCACGAGTTCTGCGCGCAAGAGGGAGTTGGCGAACCGTGCTTCCATCATTGGCGTCGCAGTTTTGGGCAAGCGCCGAAGCGATGGCAAGGGAGGCGTATCCCAAAGGCCTCTCAGCTCGTCCCCAGTTTCTACCGGTAGAGATCGTTGAACCTACCGTTTCGTTACGCTCGCCGTCACACACGGTCAAGCGAGCTGGTCCATGCCCAACGCGTGGCTCAGGGAACTCGGACTCTTTGAGCTAACCGACATCGAAACCGGAGTTTTGCCCCAAGCCAATTGAGATTACTTGAAACATGAGCCGTATACGGACCCGTACGTGCGGTTCTGTGAGAGGGCTGGGCCTTGGCTGATCTCCAAGGCTCACCCTACTCGATCACGCGCTGACCGGTCGGTTGTCTGCACAACTGGTGGAACTTAACTTCGTTCACGCGATCGAACACTGGTGAGCCATCACTCGCGCGCGGCCTAACGCCCTTCTTTGAGCTCGCAGTCATCTCACGCCATTGGTTTCCGAATTGCCCACATCGCCGCTCCGCGCATCCCTGCATTCTGGTTCGTGAAGGGGATGCGATCGGATTCTCGTCCCGGCCGCTGTCCCCCGACACCTCGGCCATTTGTTGTTCGCCCTTGCTTCCAGGAGGACCTTGTCCATGAACCGCGATCGCATTGAGCCTTCAAGGCCTCGTCCCGACTCTGACGAACCTCAGCGAGACCCGGACGCCATCCGTCAAGATCTTGCCACCATGATCGGCCAGTTGTTGGCTCGCCGCTGGCTGCGGCAGCGCGCACAGGCCGCTGGATCAGATCGATCCGTCCGGTCGGGTCCCGACACAAACATTCGACGGTCAGTCACTGAACCGTGAACGCGAGGGCAGGGGAGGCTAAATACTTGGCCATTTGCGTGTCACAAGAAGAAAACACACTATTTTCCCGTGCAAGTCCTCTTGCAACCAAACTTCTCGACTATTCGGCAAGGGCACCATGAATCCTGACGCCATCGTTGTTCTGGTGTGCAGTGCCGTGATCTTCCTGCTCGTTGTTTCGCTGGTGCGCGAAGTGCGCTTGCGGCGCGCGCTCGAGCGCCTGTTGGCCCGAATCCTCACCTATTGGAGAAACGACCATGCCACTCGGCCGTCATCCGACGAAGATCGTGGTCTTCCTGATGCTGATGGCGGTGATCGGCTGTGAACGACCGCCTGACGCATTCCTCGAAGAGTTCGCTCGCGAGAGCCTCAACCGCCAGACGCAACAGAATCAGGAAATCGCCAGCCAGAGGGGCTCACACAGCCGCAGCGTGCTTGATATGCTCTAAAGCCAGCCGCTTGCCAGAGTGTCAAACTCCGCGTTGAAATCTGGCAACCAAGAGACACTTGAGGGCACTGAAGTCCACAAGTGACCGCAGTGCCCTCGCAGCGTTCTTCTCTGCCGGCCCCTAATCTCGGTCTAGCACCACAGCTAGCCACGCTCGCGTACCACGGGATTGTCCACCCGTCCGTCCCACCGGCGTGACCGACGTGACTCGCCATCCCTCCAACAAGTAGTCACGCAGGTGCTCTTCCACTTCTCCGTGTTGCCCGGAATCTCTCGAACTGTCATGCAAGAGAATAGTGACTAACTTCTGCATCTCTCTGCTCTGTCGTTCCGTTTAGGCCCGCAGTGAACGTTTAACGACGTTTCAGAACCAGGAAATATGGGAACCATTCAATGGTCTTGTCGTCGTCGATCTGAAGTTCCATCCCAGCCGCTGGCTGCGGGCGTGCTTTGGCTGACGATTATGAGGTATCCGCAACGCCGCGAGGCGCACCAGGAGCAATTCTAATCGCGACGCCCTTTTCTAAGGTGTTTGGCTCTCGCTCAGATTTCTCGCCCGATCCAGTCCAGGTCCAACGCGAACTCCGATGCGCTCAGGTCGGTAATCTTGTCCTTGCAGCGAGCGTCGTCTCGCTGGTCGAGGTACAAGTTTGCGAAGTACCAATCGCGGCCTGCTGATCCGGTGAGCAGGTCGGTGGCGTTGTCGTCATGGACCGTGGCATCGGCCTTGAACCAATAAGTTCCGTTCAAACCCGAACCGTTACCGAGGATGTGCGCCGTCCTCGTCTCGTAGGAATTCTGAGATCGCCATTCGTTGCGGATAGAGTTCAAGGCGGTGATGTCGTCGTCGTAGTCGGTGGCGCTACCTATGAGAATGTCGTCATCGGCGTTTCCAACAATGCGGTCGCTGCCGAAACCGCCGATGAGAATGTCACGCCCGGATCCGCCGACGAGCAGATCGTCGCCCAATCCGCCGAGCAGAACGTCGTCGCCCATGCCTCCTTTCAAATGATCGTCGCCGCTTCCTCCGTACAGCCAGGCCGGCAGCGCGATCGAGCCGGACACTTCGACCACGTCATTGCCGCCGGCTGCGTCGACGACGATGCGGCCGGTGGGCGAGAACTCGCCAATCGGAACGCCTGCCAACTGCGCGGAGAGGTTTCCTCTCACGCTGCCTGGCAAGACCTGGAAGTCGTCACTGGCGTCAGTCCCCTCAATGCTGACCGTGCGCTGCGGTGTCGAATCACCGATTAGTTGCTCCTCAAACTGCCTCACCATCGGACCGCCGCAGAAGGCGACTGTGATGAGTTTGGCCCCCATCGAATAGGGCAAAAACAAACCGTTTTCGACGTTCACGGTCTGGTGTGCCCCATCGACCGCCCTTTGAATGCTTCCGCTTCCCCGAGTGACGTAAACGTTGTTGGCTACGTAGCTGACCAAGCCCAGCCCAGTTTTGTCGAGGGCGTGATACACTCTGTCCTCGATCTGGAAACCATCGCTGACCTCGCCGACGACACCTTGGGCTTCGGCTTGGAACCGGGTGCCAGTAGCGTTTACGGGATTGTAAGCGAGGTTTGCGATGAAACTACCATTGCCGCGCACGACAACAGTATTCGTCTGGTCGCCGTTGCCTCCGAGGTCTAGGAAGCCACCCAGAATTTCCACGGCGGGGCGATCCCCGACCGTAGTTTCCTCGATCATTGAACCGCGAATGGAAAGCTGACCGCCGAGTACGCGGATTGTTGGGGCGTCGGTGCCGTTGGCAAAATCCACTCCATTGAATACGTGCACGTCGCCCGACGACACCGTCAGCGCCGGAGATGCTCCGATAATCTTCGTATGGTTGCCATTGCCGTCGATTACCAGCCTATACCCGGGGCGAAGATCCACTTGACCACCCGGAATGGTTCCTTTCGAGAGAACGAAGGTGATCGTGAAAGTTTGGCCGGTGTTGTTCACCGGTAGATTGTTCAACGCGTCCAGCCACGCCTTCAAGTCGTGGCCCGGCGCGGTTTCCACCGTTATGGTCAAACTGGTCTTGCCGGACCCCATTGCCTCCGCAACAAGATTTCCAAGATCGTTCGGGCTGAACCGGCCGATCGTCAGGTCCGCGCCGACGTAGGTGAGTGCGTAGTTGTCCGAGAGGCCCAGCGTACCCTGCATGATGGCGTACGCACCGACGTCTTCGCCTGCGTCGCGGATCAGTCCGCCCGAGAACGCATCGCTGAAGACCAGCGATCCGCTCGTGATCTGGTAGGTCAGCGCCGGATCGGGGTCGCCGTAGACCTTGCTCTTGGCGTCCGCCGTGACGGTGACGGCGCGCTGGCCGATCGCCTGGTCCGCGCCGACGTAGGTG
>CAIPEB010000307.1 GCA_903863885.1 uncultured Planctomycetaceae bacterium
CGATTCCGTACACGAGCGGCAATACGATTCGTGAATTGACCTGCAGCGACAGCGGCACAAGGCTGCCGAAGAACAGAAAAGCCGACGTCGGACAGAAGGTCAGCGCAAAGACGACGCCCAACAGCAACGATCCCCAGATGCCCGACGCGTCCACCCGCTTCTGCAGCCCGTCGCTCATGCCGCCGCCGCCCGCGTTCCACTCAATCAGACCGGAAAGTACCATGCCGACCACGATCAGGATCGGGCCGAGCACCATGTGCATGTATTTCTGCAGAAACAGCGAAACCGACGGGATGCCAAGCACGCTTGTGACCAGGACGACGGCCAGCACAAGGTAGGCCGAGGTGCGGCCCACCATATAGAGCATCCCGGTCAGGAGCACGTGCCGCCCGTTGCCCACCCTTCGCCCGATGTACGAGATCGCAGCGATGTTGGTGGCCAGCGGACAAGGGCTGATAGATGTCAGGATCCCCAGCCAGAACGCGGATCCGATTCCGACAATAAACTCCATCATCGCCGCATCCCTCAGGAGGCCGGTTCGACACTTAAGCAGAGCGAAAGAACAGCCAGATGCCGGAGTACGGAGAGTGGATCGATCCGAGTTTCATCCGTGAAGGTCCGTAGCCTCTCCCCTCCGGACTCCAGACTCCGGGCTTTTTCGCACGCGATTCACTGGCTGCTGGCCGTCTTCTCTTTCAGGTAGCTGCGAACTTCGCTTTGCACGTAATCGACGAACTTCTCTTTTTCTCCGACGAGGCTCCAGACCTTCGGCGCAGCTTTCCAGTCCACGACCTTGCCATTGCGTACATTCATCACGACCAGAGTCGGACCGTCGATCCCATATACCTCGGCGTACTTCTTGTTCTTCGCGTCCTGGAAATCGACCATCGTCATGCGCACGGTCTTGTCTTTCAGTTCCGACGCGAACCCGGCATTGACGGATTCCTCGATGTACGCACTGATCTTCTGGCATGTGGGACATCGTTCAGTGCGATGAAAATAGCACGCGATCACCTGATGCGCAGGTCGATCGACGGACTTTTCGGCCGCGCGAGCATTCGGCAGAGGCGCTGCGAGCAGAGAAACCAGGGCGACTGCGATTGAAGCCAAATATTGCGTCTTCAAAACTGGACTCCTTGTCACATTGCGTGGAAAGTCATTGACCGCTGTATCCGTTGCAGGATGCGCGGCGAGTCATTCGGGAATGGGTAACGGTTCGGGCCCGAGGGCCGGCGCGGCGTCGCCGGCAGGCGGGCTGCTCGGCGCCGCCGGAGCACCTGTGGCGAATTCACGCAGACTGGTCTGTACGAAACTGACAAAAGCCGTCTTGTTGTCGTAAAGTTCCCAGACTTCCGGCAACGCCTTCCAGGCGATCTGCTTGCCGTTCTCCAGCTTTGCCAAGACGACGTTGGGTGCGACGATCTGGTAGTCCTTTGCGAAATGCTCGTTGCCGGGCGACTCGTAATTGACGACCTGCCAGCGGAGCTTGCCCGATTTCAACTCGTCTCCGAACCCCGACTCGACCGCCTCCTTGGCATAGGCCTCGATGGTGCGGCAGGTCGGGCAGCGGAAGTTGCCGTGCAGGTAATACACCTTGATTCCGTTCTGCAGTTCGGCTGTCGCGGGTTCGCCGGTCCCGTCGGCTGCCGCTGCGCTGACTTCCGCGCGCTGGGGCGACTGGGGAAGAGCCCGCACGATCAGCACCACGCACGACGCTGCGACAAACATCAGCAGCGAATTGGCAACCGCGTCCTTGATGGTCATGCGGGAACTCCCTTCCTCATTTTCCTAATCGAGCGGTGCCGAGTCGGACGACCTTGGCGACGTTTTCGTCGCTGGGCGGCGTCTTGCCTTTTTCCATGCCGAGGTCCGCAAGGCAGACATGTTCGAACTTTTTGAATCCGGCGTTCTCGAGAGTGTGGCGTCCGCAATGCAGAGGGCAGCCGTCAATCACGAGGATGGTCGTCGCCGATCTGGCAATGTCCATGATTCCATTGACACGGCCGCCGATTCCCGCCAGGCATGACATTTTGCCCGCACCATCCGTTGTGAGCTGGCGTGCGGCATGGTCGGCGATCTGGCCGACATCAGCCGCGCCCGAGCAAGTGAAGATCGGCTTTGCCGCAGGGGCGCAGCACACGGTCTGACCGGACGCCGCCTTCGGTTTCGCTTCGACGCCAGGGGCCAAGGGAGGCAGCAGCGGCTCGTTTTCCGCTGCCTGGGCAGCGAATGCCGAAGTCGCCGCGCCCGAGGCGACGGCTGCCGCCGCGGTTCGCACAAATCCACGTCGGTTCAATCTCGAGGGCATGACGTGCTCCTTATTGCGGGACGACAAAGTCCGGGCTCACGCGATTACAGTTCTTTGTTTTTCGGAGACAATTGCAGCAAGTCCGCACCCTGGCGGCGGCAGTACGCTTCATAGGCGGCAGCCAGCGCGCCGCGGTAGCTTTCACGATCCTCGTCGCGAATCTCGTGGTAGATGCTGGCCGTCTGCAGAACCTGCTCGGCGCAACCGGGTCCGGGGCGGAGTCCTTGCTTGTGGAGATGGGCGAAGATCAGCGGCAGGCCGTTGACCGCGACGTTCTTTCCATCGAGCTGGATATTTGCCTCGGGCGGCGGACTCCCGCAGGAACACCCGCATGAGGTCGTGCCGGGATTCGGTGAAACCTCATTTTCGGGGATGGCCTGGGAAAGCGAATCCACCTCGGCGGCAATCCGTTCGGCGAGCAGAAATACGGCCTCTTCGTCGGACCGGTCGAAGTCGCGTGCAGAACGGTGACATTTGGCGACACGATCACCCAGGATATCGCTGACGTTCAGCGAGACCTGAACCTGGCCGCTGTATTGTTCCGTTCCCCGCTTGGCGCACAACTTGTCGCAGCCATCGACGGTAATCGTGGGGTGCAGTCGGGCAAACCGCCGTTCCTGCTCTTCGCCGGCCAGAAACAGCGGCAGGCACAGCGTGACGGTCGATTGAGGACGCAGCATTTCCAGCACGCGGCGAGTTGCGAGTCGAGTAAGCGTGCCGGCCGCAATCTCCTCGCCGCTGCAGGCGATGATGCCGACCTTGGTTTCCCGCGACATGGTCATGCCTCCGTTTTCGCGGCCGTCAGCCGCTCCGCAGCTTCGGCGATTTCCGCGGCAATGTCGCTCGTTGCCGCCCACCCCGCCTCGCTCAACTGCGTGGCCGAACCGAATTGCGCGCCGCGATACTTCTTGAGTGTATCGTGAACGCGGATCGAAACGGCCACGTTCCCCTCCGACAGTTCAATGTTCTTCTTGGCGCACAGCTTGGGGCAACCGTCCACCGCAATGCAGGGATGCGTCCGGACCTGCTGCTGCGCGAGATCATCGCCGGTGACCAGCAACGCCAGGCATACCGTTTCGGCTCGGCCCGGCATCCGCTTGTCGGTGACTTCGTAGACTGCCTCGCGGCTGATCAGACCATGCACTTTGCCGATGCCGCTGCAAGGAACAACCAGAACTTGTGGCTCGGTGTCTTTCATGTCCGCCTTCCCCTGCCGCATGTCAGCCGGCGTTGGCCGCCTCGATCAGCTTCTTGACTTCCTCGAGACTCGGCACGCGGCCGGCGACCTTGACGAATCCGTCGATTACCAACCCCGGGGTCATCAGGATGTTGTGGGCCATGATCTGCTGGATGTCATGGACCTTCTCCACCATCGCGTCCACTCCCGTTTCCGCGACGGCCTTGTTAACGATCTCGTAAAGCGTGTTGCACCTGCTGCATCCGGGGCCAAGTACTTGAATGATCATCAGGGGGTCACTCCTCGATTACGATTTCGGGCTGTACGACAATTTCCGACTTGATCGAGTTGGCTACGAGGCTGTATTTCTGAGCCGACTGCAGGGCGCGTCTCACGCGGGTTTCCACGTCCGACGGGGATTCGACTCCCGCCGCCACGTGAATTACGGGCTTAAGGTCCAGCCTCGTGAAGATCTCGGTGCGGTCGAGTTCGATCCGTTTCGTGCCCTCGGCGCGGCACGCGTAAGAGACGAGGTTCAGCTTGAACCGCTTCGCCGCCCAGAGGAACATCATCATGACACACGTATTGGCGGCGGCCACGAAGGCGTCCTCCGGAGTAAACACGCCGGCATGGCCGTGCGCGTCGGGCGGTGCGGAGAATTCGTACTCCGGGCCGTTGCCCATCTTGAGGTGGCCCCAGTGTTCGCCCTTCCACTGCACGATCGTGTGATAGACGGCGGTGCGGTTGCTCACGCCTGCAACTCCTCTTCGGCCTGCGTTTTCACCAGTGCCTGATAGGCTGCCGCATCCAGCAGCGTTTTTCGGGACTCGGGCCAATCGGATGGTTCGATCAGGGCAATCCAGCCGCCTGCATAAGGTTCTTGATTGACGATCTCCGGCGACGGGCCGAGACTGCCGTTGGTCTCGAGGATCCTCCCGGCCAGCGGCGAGGCAAAACTCACGGTGGCCTTGATCGTTTCGATCTCCGCAAATTCGTCGCCGATCGCCAGGTTTGTTCCCTCAGGCTTCAGGTGCACGAAGGCCACGTCGCCGTTGCGCTGCTGTTCGTAGTCGGTGATCCCGACGCGAACGCGGCCGTTTTCCTCCAGCACCCAGACTCCGTCGCGGCTGTATAACCGATCCGCGGCTGTCTTGAAAATGAACTTATCCACGGTCAATTCGAGAAAATCAGCCACGGTTGTCTCCTTGCCGAATAGTGCGTATCCGTGACGCGCACGAGAAAGTCCGGAGTCCGGAGGAAGGCAAATCTCCATCTGGCATCTGGCCACCGGCATCCGCGTTAATCCGTGGCCTCCTTGAAGATTGGAGTCGCGTAGCGACGGCTTGACGGTAGACGTGGGTTTCAACCCACGGCCGGCTGGTGTGCCCGCGCTCGCGGCCAATCGTTCCCACAACGCAGACACTCCTTTCGCGAGCTTGACACACCCTACAATCTGCAATCCTGGAGTCCGGACTTATCCGGCAACCGGCATCCGCTTTAATCCGTGGCCTCCTTGAAGATTGGAGTCGCGTAGCGACGGCTTGACGGTAGACGTGGGTTTCAACCCACGGCCGGCTGGTGTGCCCGCGCTCGCGGCCAATCGTTCCCACAACGCAAACACTC
>CAIPEB010000308.1 GCA_903863885.1 uncultured Planctomycetaceae bacterium
CGAACGGCGCCACTCCGTCCGTGACCGCGGCGTTCGTGTTATCCGTAGCCGAGTCGGGCGTATCCTCTTTGATGTCGTAGACCGTCACCTGCACCGGGTAGCTGCCGACGGCGTGATACTGATGCGTGGCAAAAACCCCGAAGCGATCCGCGAAGGGACGAATCATGCCCGTCGACTTGAGTCCGTCACCCCAGCTGATGATGGCCGTAAAATCCTGCGACACCGCCTCCTCGCATCGGAACGTCGCCACTCGACCATCGAAGGCCCGCTCCGCCACGAGCGTGGGCACAACGGCATCCAGGTCCAGGATGTCATGGGCCAGCAGCAGCCGGCTCTCCAGGGGCTCGAACCAATGCGATCGCCGTCGCACGGATTGTGCCGATTTGCGATTCCGCCGATGAGCTGCCCTGATCCGAGCGTGGTGACGCAGCATGGATGATTCTCCGTGAGCCGTGATGTGCCGGCACGAGACATTTCGACGCGCAGCGCGGCAAAGACCTTCCCCTCCGAAAACTCAATTGCCTTTCCGAGGGAAAACGGGCACGAAGAAAACGAAAATTTCCGAAAAAGTCGCAAGCCTCAGCGTCGCAACAGCTTCCGCGTAAATGGCCGGTGGGCCGTCGCGGATGCACACGGGAGTGGGAGCTTCATCTTCACGAGTGCAGCAAACCCCGCCTGCGACTCATCGCATCGCCCAACGCTCCTCCGCCGTGCCGAGGTGTTTTGCCGAGTGCTTCTCACCTGCCCCGAACTGTGTTACAAAAAGAACTCAAAGCAACGTCCTGAGCTGATATTTCGCCACAGCGCTCTCGAAAACTAGCGCAGCCTGGAAAGACTTGGCGACAAACGCTACTGGGTTGCGTCTTCTTTGCTCCCGCCGCTTGATGTATCGCGGACTCCTATTGATGATCGTTCGCGACAAATTCAGCGCGAGGTTAAGGCAACCCTGAGATTTCGCGGAGATTCCACGTTGCCGCATCAGCCGCCATTTCGGGCGAAGGCCCTGCAATCGCCGTCGAAATGGCGCGGGTCTCTCAGGAGGCAACGAGGTTCGCCCATTCGTGGCGACGATGCTGATTTGTGGCCAGACGCGCGAAAGGCGAAGGTGCAGATGAGGTGCCGGTGGTGCGCGGAACCTCAATCAAAACCGTTTCACTGAAGCCGCGAGGGGGCTGCGATCTCATAACGCCGGACGATTGCCGTCACACAACGCGGCCTGTCATCACGTGCTGGTTGCGATCTCCCGCGGTACCGGCATAGGCAAATCGTCTCGCCAGATTGTCCGCATTGAACCGTTTGAACTGCTCCACGCGGTCCGGCGAGTCGTCGCCTTCGATACCGATGACGGTCTGACTGTTGGTCAGCCAGACCTCTCGGCAACCGGCCTCCAGCAGGGCGAAGACGCCGATGAAGGCCAGCAAGTCTGGAGCCAGCATCACGGAGCCCACGTGGGGATCATCCGCATTGCCGTGATTCCAGTTTTCGTGCGGCTCCAAGCGACTGATACTCAACGCCTTTTCCAGCAGCTTCTTGCCGCGGGCCGTCACGTCGCACAGGATGCGATACGACAGCCCGCAGGCTTCACCAGTCAGGGGAATGATTCCGTGCGCGGACAGATCATCCCAACAACGAATTGACTTCATAGACAACTCCTTTCTCAGGGGCAGAAATGCTGCGAAGTGCAGCCGTCAGCATTGACGGAGCCGCCGTGCGGGGCGCCGCCAACGATAAGCAAAGAACCTCTCGAAAACCTCGGCACCACCGGCATCTCGCGACGGAAACCCAACTCGTGGGTCTCTGCGCCAGACTCGGTGAGCACGTTCGAAAAAAGAAGCCTGCCGTTCGCTCGCAGTCACGCGGAAAGACTCGGTCTTTCCGACAGCTGACACCCATGGGCTGTCTGCTCGCGAACGTCTCGGCACGGTCCCCGCTGGAGCCAAGTGGGCAAGCTACGCCGTAACAAATCGGCGGGACGGATCGCCTGGCGGTACTCCCCTGAATGAGAAGCTGCAATCGCTCTCGAAGTGAGCAGATGGGTGAGGCCGATGATGCGTCATTCGGCCTCGGAAAACCTCACGCAGCGGACGGGCGCTCGCCGTCGTCCTCGTCATCCGTATCGTCAGTTTCCTGCTTCCACCAGTCGTCCTCGTCGAGATCGCGCTGGATCGCCTTTCTTAGCGCGGCCACTTCATTTGCCAGGTGGCGCATTCCCTGGGCGATCTCGTCGGCGGCAACCCGGCGAAATTCTTGAGTAATCGCAAGGACCAGCGTCTGGCTGAACGCGTCGGCAATCTTCTGGGCCACCGAATCAGCCAGCGTGGAATTGAAGGCCGATTTCATGATCGCCCCCACCAGTTCCTCCTTGATTCGGTCGAGTACCCATCCGGAAGGACAGCCGATTGCGTCTTCAACCTCCAGCCGGACACGGGCCAGTAGTTCCTGGTTTTCCTGCGAAAGTGCCATGGGCCGTTGCTCCTCATAGAATCATCATTGAAGTGGAAGAGGCCGGTGGTGCGTGTGTGGCCTCTTAAACCGTGTCAGAAATCCTCGTTTGAGGAACCATTCTGATCCGGCTTCTGGGAACCGTTTTGCTCCTGGTTCTGGTCAAAGATCCAAGAGTGCACGCGGTCGACGACCTTGGCCACGAGCGGCAGGTCGTCGCGTCCGAAGCTGGACGAGTCCTTCCACTGTCGGCCATCCTTGTAGAGACGCGAAATCGTTACGTTATGTACGATTCCGTTCTCGACTTCATTACGCCATACGACCGCCTTAATACGGCCCAACCGAACCTCCTGAACAGGTCTCACTTTCTCTTTGGGCATGATGATGCCCTCCTTTCTGAATGTGCAAACACGAAGCATGAACTACCGGGAAGAACACTTTTTCCCGGCAATGCCAGTCGCTACGCAGCAAGCGTCAGCAGCTGAGCTGCCTTTTGGTCAACGCTCAGGCGTTCGCCGGCGTTAGCCATCCTGCCGGCAATGCGCGTCAGCGCATCCACTATGGCGAAGACGGTGAAGCGACCTTTCTCTTGCGCGAGAGCGATGGCTTCTTTGGCCAGGCCGCGAGTAACTCCGTTTTCGTTCAGTACTTTCTGAACCTCTTCGGCGTCGTCACCGAGCTTGGTTTCCATGGCGTTCTTAACTGCCTTGAGGAAGCCATCTCGGCGCTCGTCGCGCTTACAGACCAACGCCTCGATGGCCCGGCGAATTTCGGTCAGGGCCTCGTGGACGTTGGCCGTATGCTTGCGTGAGAATTCCACGACTTGCGTGGCGTCCCACACAATATGATTGGCGCATATCGCTTGGTACCAGAACGTCTCGATGCCAATCGAGCGGCAGCCGACCTCCGAGTTCCACAAGAAAAAGCCGGGGGCAAACGCCTCGCCGTCGATCTCCGTCCAGCCGGCTGGGTCGATAAGGAAGCAGAACATGTCCTGTTCCCCTCCGTACAGGCCAGTGGCCCCGTTGGACCCTTTGGGTGGTGGTTGGAAGTCGGTGGCGACTTCGTTGACCAAGTCCAGCAGATCAGCGTTGTGTAACCTGGTGTAGGTGGCAGTGTGAATCGAGCGGAGCTGTCCACCGAGCGTGAACAACTGCAGCGGCCTCTGCCCCCTCGGCAATGTCTCGGCAAACACTTGCGCCGCCGTGTCCGTGGTCAGACGATTCACCGTCTCCTTGGACACAGCCGAGAGTCGGCAGAGCTGGCTGAAGCTCCAATCGTTCATTTCATAAGCGCCGTCGTTGCCGGCATCGAGCAACAGGCGATCACCGGCCACCGACCGAGCGGTCAGCGACCGGGGCGGCTGCCAGATTTCCAGCGACTGCTCCCTTTGCCACTGGAAATGCCGTTGGAAGACTTCCAGCGACGGGAACGTCTCGTCCGGCGTCCGCCGGAACAACTCGTGCGAAGCACGTGTCAGATTGGTCATGATTGCTCCTTGTCGAGCGTGAGAAGTGGTTTGAATCAACAACCGTGAAGAGTAACTGTTACGCACCACCGGTCCTCGATGGGCGACATGGGCACGTCCCATGACGTCCGGTGAGTACCGGCGGAATCTCGTCTACCGTGGCCGACCGTGACAAAGAGCGGTTTCTGGGATGGTTATGGACGTTCGGCGGGTGGGTGTGACATTTCATTTGCGAGCCAACGGCAATTTGTCAGGCATTTCAGGAGTTTGCCTGAAGATTTGAGTAAGCCCGCAAATCGGCGTACCGTGGGAACTGCCTGGTGAAAAGGAGGCCGGCTCTGCTGGGAAGCAACCGTGTCAAGCGATAGCCAGGCCGAAGGATGCTTCGAGGAGATCAGCCCGCCGCGCGTTCGAAGGGCCACTGGCAGCGGCGTTCGGCGGGCATCTCTCGGGTTTTGCACTGCCGTTGAGGCGCAAAGCGCCTCCGGCCGCACAAGGAATTGGGCTTGTGTGACTGTGCCCTGGAAACAGTCACTTCCTCACTCCTCGAAGTATCCGAGCATGGCTCAGAAAATCCGAGGAGCGTTCTTGGCCTGCGAATGAGGGTGGAGCCAAACCGGTCAAGAGACGCGAATCTCGTGAAACGCACCGCACTTTACGAGCGGCATCAACAGCGGAGGTCACAATCGCGGTTTCAGAATCGGTGGCACGTCGCGCGAACCGTGGGTCACCATCAGCACTTGAATTCCGCCCGGTCGCGGGCGATAGACGACGACGTAATCATCGACGGGAAACACTCGGATGTCCGGTCCCAGGTCGGGACGTGCGGTTCCCATCAGCGGTTGTGATGCATAGAGGTCGCACTTGTCCGCGATCCTGTCCAGAAAGCGCAGAGCGGTTTCCAGGGACTGGCTTTTCTGTGCGATGTAGCGGCCAATCTCTTTGAGATCCGTGCGAGCATCCGTGGTGCGCACAACGCGGGGCATTACTTGGGCGTGCCGTCAGGGTGAATTTCGGCGGAGAGTTCGGCCTTGATGGCCTCGATATCCAACGGTGCAAGTTCGCCGGCGTCCGCCCGTTCGACTCGCCGGTGCACTTCTCCCGCGAAGTCGGCGTACCGGGTTTCCAATTCCCGATACACGCGGATCGCTTCGACCGCTAATTCCTCAGCCGATTGAAACTCGCCACTGGCAAGCTTCTCTTCGATGTAGTGCTGGATGTCGCTGGATGTGCTGGACATGGATTACCTCGATGACCATAGCATAGCAGACCATCCCCTTGGTCGGCCAGCGAATTGAAAACCAAGCGGCAGCGAGTCGACGCGTCAAGACTTCAGATTGGGCCGCGACCCGTTTCGCCTGGAACGACTGAGACGACGATGTTGGCTGGGGGCAGACGGACGTTGCGCGGGTGATGTGGGAGTCAGTCCGGAAGATGCGTCGGATTGCCAGGTCGTTCGTTTGTGCGTTAGCCTGGGAGAGGCTGGACCGGCAGCAATGCGGACACCTGTTCTAGCTTTGCGAGACGACCGATGGAAAGCGTGAGACGCTGATTGGAGTCGATCGGGAAACAAGGCTCAGATGGCGGCTCCGACATTCACCGCTGGTGTCGTCGAATTGCCCGACGGGGCACAATTCGCAGGATCGCATGTGAAAGTCATTCTCGCAGAAAAACCGTCCGTTGCCCGAGAGATCGCGGAATTCGTCGGCGCGAGGTCCCGACGCGACTCGTACCTGGAAGGTGGCGGATATCAGGTCACGTGGGCTTTCGGGCATCTCGTCGAGCTGAAGGAGCCGGAGGATTACGATCCGGCACTCAAGCTCTGGTCGCTGGACACATTGCCGTTTATCCCGGAGTGTTTTGAACTGAAGCTGGTGCATGACAAACGGTCTCGCCAGCAATTCAACGTCATCAAACGGCTGTTTCGCACAGCGGACGAGATCATCTGCGCCACCGATGCTGGACGCGAAGGTGAACTGATCTTCCGCTACATTCTGGCCATGGCCGGATGCGAGAAGAAGCCATTTCGACGGTTGTGGTTGAGCTCACTGACTTCCGTCGCACTTCGCGAAGCGTTTGACCGGCTACGACCCGGTAGTGAATACGACAGGTTGTACGCGGCGGCAAAGTGCCGCAGCGAGGCGGATTGGATCGTAGGCCTTAATGCCACGCGAAACTACACCGTGCGTCATGGCGCACGCGGAGTGCTGTGGAGTGTGGGGCGGGTTCAGACGCCGGTGTTGGCCATGATCGTCGGGCGAGACGATGAAATCCGGACTTTCAGGAAAGAGCCTTTCTGGGAACTGATGACCCGCTATCGGGACGTGGTGTTCAAGTATCGGGGAGACCGTTTCTTTCAGAATCGCGCTGCGGAGACGCAGTTGGAGCAGGTCCAGGGTCACTCGTTTACCATCACCAGGGTCGATCGCAAGGAAGAACGTAGCCAGCCGCCACAACTTTACGACTTAACTGAATTACAGCGGGCGATGAACCGCCGCTTCGGCCTGTCGGCGGACGACACTCTGAAAGCTGCGCAGGCACTTTACGAGGCCAAGTTGATCACGTATCCACGGACCGACTCGCGGTACGTGGGCAGCGACATGAAACAGCAGATCCCGGAGATATTTCGACAGCTGCGGGATTACCGGCCCCAAGAAATCGACCAGCTCGATCTGGACGCGTTGCCTTTTACGGGGCGCGTCGTGAGTGACCGCCAGGTCTCGGAGCACCACGCCATCATCCCGTCGGGCACTTTCGCGACATATTTGCCGCCGACCCAACAGCGAGTCTTCGACGCCGTAGTGACGCGGTTGATCGCGGCGTTCTATCCTGCGTGCTTGAAAGAGATCACGACGGTCGACGGCACAGCCAACGAAGTGCCGTTTCGTGCCCGCGGTGTGCGGGTGGTTCGGCCAGGGTGGACAGAGCTGGAACAGCCTGAGCGCGAGAATCAGGGAGATGACTCGCAATCGCTTCCGGCGTTCACGCGGGGTGAATCCGGTCCGCACGAGCCGTTCATCAAGCAGGGCGAGACATCGCCGCCGCGGCACTTTACGGAAAACACGTTGCTTGGCGCCATGGAGACGGCTGGCAAGCTGGTGGACGATGAGCAGTTGAGGGAGGCACTCAAGGAGAAAGGGCTGGGCACACCGGCCACACGCGCCGCCATCATCGAGACGCTGCTGAAACGCCGTTACATTGAGCGCGAGAAAAAGAACCTGCTGGCCACGGATTTGGGGCGCTATTTGATTGCAGTGGTACGAGTTCGTGATCTGAAGTCGCCGGAACTCACCGGACAGTGGGAAGCGAAGCTGCGACAGATCGAATCGGGCGGACTTGAGCCCGAGCGGTTCATGGAGGCGATTGCCGAGTACACGGTTCAGATCGTGCGGTCGGGCGAAGCCGCCGTGATTGACCAGCAGCGCTGGGGCGACTGTCCTTGCTGCGGCCGGGAGGTAATCCGGGGGAATCGCGGCTACGGATGCTCCGCCTGGAAGGAAGGCTGCAAGTTCGTGCTCTGGCCGACCTACAAGGACCATGAACTGGATGAAGGAGAGATACGCCAGTTGTTGCAGTACGGCTTGCTGCAGCAGCCGATTGAGCTTGCCGGCGTGGGGCGCGTGATCCTGTCGATGAGCGATTCCGGTGCAGTGACGGACATCCCAGTCCCGGAAATAGAACCGCGCGGCGGCAATGCGCAACGCAAACGGTCGGCGAGCGCCCGTACAACCGCGCGACCTGCGGGAGGTGTGTCCGGGGATCCAGGCGTTGCGCCGTCGGGCGGGTTCGGGACTTGCCCGTTGTGTGGAGCCGAAGTCCGGGAGCAGCGAGAGTCTTACCGTTGCGGCGGCTGGGAACAGGGCTGCAAGTTCGTGATCTGGAAGAAAATCGCCGGCAAGAAGATCGGCGTCCGTGCGGCCAAAATGCTACTCCAGAAAGGCGAGACCAGCCGCTTGAAAGGCTTCAAATCGAAGGCCGGCAAGTCCTTTGACGCTCGGCTCAAGCTGATCGATGGCAAAGTCCAGTTTGATTTTTCACAGTAACTCGGACGCCATTTCTTCATCGAAGTCGATGTCCAGCACGAAGTTGGTGATCCAATCGACCGCTGGCCGCTCCGTCGTTTGTCTATTGGGAGAGTCCATGAAATCCCCACCACGTTTCTGGTGGGCGGCAGTGGGATTTGTGCAGGATTGGTCAAAGTCGCGGGGGTGTGCAGTCAGCGACGCGAGTTCGGAACCAGCCAAAGATTCGTGCGGCGTCTCGGTCTGACGCACACTTGAGCAGTAGGCGACTGCGGGTGGGGCCTGGCAATGTGTGGTCAAAGTTGCGTCCCGACGAATCAGCTCCTCGTGACCGAAAGTGTCCGGGGGGATGTGACCTGTGAGCGCAAACAAGATGCGTTTGGCCGCGACCGACGCGCGCAACAAGGAACTTCTTCGATGTCACGGACGGTGTGGCCGACGTGCGTTCGAGCAGCCATTTGGTGAGAGCACGGAGGCTTGGCAACCCGACGGTTGTACCACCGGTTTCCCGTGCGTCCCTCGCCAGTCGCAGCCTGCGCGGGGCCATGATCAGCCCACACATGCGCCTCCCCACGAACTGAATTGCGTGGACATAGCTGTTCGTATTCAACTTGGGCTGGCAGCATGACGCCCCGGTATCACTCCCTCAGCGTCTGCGTGAGAATTACGGCAATATGGTTGCGACGAATCAACAAGCTCAATCATCTTCGATTTACCGTTTTCCATCCGCCGCAATAGCCGTGGTTGGGTGGCGCGCTTTACCGAGCCGGTGCATGGCACGGCGAAACTCTTTGCGGGCGTGGCGACCGGTCTCATTGTCCAACTTCCGTACTGGAGATATCCCGCGTTCATCGACACGGCAACTGGAACGGTCCCGTACGACAACTTCGGAGGTCGCTGGGAGGTGCGGTATGAGACCGTCCTGTCCTGGCGGCAGCGTCTCAGTTTATGAAAACGGTTGCCCGCGGGCGCCCGCTCGATACGCGGTTGTTAATTTTGACGTCCACCTACGAGAAGAGAATCAGAGAGCTTTCGCCACTTTGGCGACAGAGAGCTTCAAACCCGCCACCTGAGGCACGCTCTCGACCGAAGTAGGTGCTGCGGGAAGTACGCGAAGCGTCGTCGCACATCTCTGTGTGACAACCAGATATAGAAAAGCCGAGAACTTTTGTTCCCGGCTCTTTTGTTAACTGGCCAGATACGAATATTTCCGACGACTAACGTCAAGCTCCCCCGAATAGGACCCGAACCTGCGACCCCAGGTATAACAGGGCCGGTATTGGGGTGGGGCAATCTGGCTCCGCCCAAGCGGAGTTGCGACCTTGGAAACGGTTGATTCCCTTCGGTCATTTGGCTAAGAGCTAAAAAAAGACCGCATCCGACAGGTGGATCGCGCAGTCCGAACTTCGCCATCGGCCGTTCGCAAGCGTCGAAAAACTAACCTCCGGCCGGATTGATAGCGGTCCGCTCAGCGAAGAGTGCGGCCAACGATTGAAAGCCTAGCGTTGCGGTGTTGCCTTGCTGTTGCGACTTGAATTTATCGGGGCGCACTGGCAAACGTCGCCCAAGGCACGGACAGGAAGGCTTCGCGACAGAAATGCCCGACGAGTTGCGTGAGAACCGAGAGCCCAGATGACAGCTCACGAAACAACGGGAGCCGAGCGAGGTCCCTCTCGCCGGCTTCTTGCCAGTACCCCCGTGGAGGACAGGTGAATCTAGCGGGTTCTGAGTTTAGTAGCCGCCAAAGTGTTTCGGCGGTTCCGCCGCGACTCCACATCGTCCCAGTCCACGACGAGCGGCTCGCGATCCCTCTCGTAGACAGTCGGGCGCAAAGGAACAAATCCCATCCGGCTGATGGTTCGTAGCGATTCGCCCGTGGCATTGGCGACGCAGCGGTCAAATTCGGCTTGGGTCATGTGTGGGTCCTTGTACTGTGGGCAAGTAGTAAGCAGCAAAAAAGAAGCGGCTCCTGCCCAACGAAGGCAGAAGCCGCGGCGAGTGGCGTTGCGATGAGCGGTTGCTCAATCGCTACACAGATAGGCGACGAGTTCTTCACGGACGGCAGTCTGCGCCGGCGTCAGCGGGCCGAATCGCTCGAGCAGCAGCATTTCGCGAAGCACGGTCGCGCTGGCGTTGCGACGGTCGTTTTCGCACACTCTGGTCGGCAACAACGGTTCGGCGGGACAGATGTTGCCCAGGGCAAGTTCTCGCCAATGAGCGACTCGCAATTGGTCGCCGTCCATCGCACGATAGATGCAGTATGCCTGTGCGACGCCGACGACGATTCCTGCCGTACCGTCACACGTCTCATATACCGGACTGCCGCGAACGATGGTCACCGGCAACGGCCGGCGCCGCGGTGCCGGCGGATCATGATCTTCAGATTCACGCATGCGTGTTACTCCGAGGCACTGTGAGTCACAACGGCTGGACCGGGATTCCATCTCCGTTCCAGCCACGAAAGTTCTGCGCAGAGAGCCTGACTTCGCCGGTCGAACGGCCCGATCAATGGGCCGCCGACCGGTCCGAGGTCGGCCGTCCAACGGCCATCCTCGGTCGGTTCGACGTGCGATGCTCGAGTGATCGAGAGCTGGCCAAGCCGGCTCAGTTCGATGGCCTCGCCATAAACACACTCAACGAGCCCCTGCGGTGAGACGATCAGCTCCATGGGTCCCTCCCCGGCATCAACGCGGCCGACGCAAGATGTTGCGGCGCGGTCGGCTTACCAGCAGGCCGTCCAGCGACGCCTGCACCTGGGACAACTCGGCCGCGACCGTCTGTCGCAACCCCTGGCTGTCACGCAAGGACTGCGGGTCGGTACCCCGTACGATCTGGCTGCACTGCGCGACCAATTCGTCCAACTCATCGTTGCTGCGGACGTTGAGGCGACGAAACCGCTGGAAGAACTCCGTCAGGTTCTCTACGGCCGAGTCACGGAAGATCTTGGGTGTGCCATCGACCTGTCCGGTTAATCGGTCGGTGAGGTGCGATACCAATTGGTGCAGCTCTTCCATGAACGCCTGTTCCGCTAACTGAATGGCCTCGTCAAACCGGGCCTCAACGCGGTGGCATTCCTGCCGATAGACATCGGGACTGAGTTGCCGCAGATAATCGGGAGGTTCCACGTTGGGGAAATCCCAGGCGACGTGAAACAGGCCGCGTAGCGATGCGGGGTAGTCGCTCGAGTTGTAGAGCCGGCCGAGGCGGTCGCGGGCCGCGGACATCAGTTCGGCATAGTGCTCGTCCAGTCTCCAGACGGCTTCCGCCAGTTCGTCACGCAGTTGGTTCATCCTGGAGTTGAACGCATCGATGTCGCGCTGACGGATGAGGCGCACGCCAGGATCCGGATACGGCAGCGTAGAGTCTTTCCAGTACGACACGATCCGATGGCGCACGCCAGTGAGCATCCTGAAGGACGGGTGCTTGGTGTCGAGCAGTTTCTTGCCCGCCGACAGGAAGTGCCCTTCGGCGCCAAAGGACTCGGCCGCCTGGTTCTTCTGCTCGGCGGTGAGCGTCTTGCGAATGCCGAACCAAGTGAAGGTCAGCCGCACCGCGGCCGTCGTAAGCCGTAACCGGCTCGCAGGCGTCGAGCTGACCGAGGTGCGGGGCTGCTCAAGAACAGTGGTCATGTGATGGGGTTCCTTTTCTGTGAGGGGATCGGATTCAATTCGTGGACGGGTCCCGGCTGATTCGTCGACGAGAGCGACCGGGACTGGTCCCGCTGCGGTGGTAGATTCCCGGCGAATCGGCACTCAAACACCGCCCGCTGGCCCAGTCGCGTAACCGATCGACCGATTCGGCGGCTGTGACAGCGACAGGCACGATGTTCTGGGCCGCGTCGATCAACGGAACTTCCAACAGCGCAGCCAACCGGCAACAGGCTCGAATCTCCGCACCGGTCCAATCTTCCGTCCGAGGTTTCGGTTGATCAGAATCCAGCTCGAACATCCGCAGGCAGATGTCCCAGATCTTGCCCTTCTGCGCGGCTCCCGGCAGATCCAAGAAGAAGATGGAGTCGAACCTCTCGGCACGCGCGAATTCCGGCGGCAACTTGCTGATATCGTTGCACGTCATCAGCGTGAAGACGTCGGTCGTGTGGTCGTTGAGGTAAGTCAACAGCGTGCCGAACAGTCGCGCCGAGACACCGCTGTCGGTCTGGCCCGAACTGGCTACACCGCTGAGTGCCTTGTCACACTCATCGACGAACATCACGCAGGGTGCCATGGCATCGGCGATCTTGAGAGCCTGCCGGATGTTGCTTTCGCTCTGTCCGACGAGCGATCCCATGAGCGTGCCAATGTCCAGGATCAGCGTGGGTCGGCCCATCTCGTTGCCCAGCGCCTTGGCAAACTGCGACTTGCCGCAGCCGGGCGGAGACAACAGCAAGACACCTCGCGGACGCTTGAGCGGATTGCCGTGTCCCTGATTCCGCATGATCCGCGAGCAGAAACTCTTGAGGGCATCCAGGCCACCGAGTTGGTCGAACGCTTCGGTGCCCCGATGCAGTGAGACCAGTCCGCTTTTCTTAAGCGTCTGGCTTTTCAGGTCCCAGACGGCAGTGGGTCGGATTTGGCGATCACGAACCAACGACAACGAAAAGGCTCCTTCCGCCTCATAACGCGTCAAGCCAGCGGCCGCGTCCAAGACGCGATCGAACTCGGGGCCGTCGGGCAATTCGCCCGCTTCGGTGGCGATGCCTCGTGCGATCTCGGCAAGCTGTTCGCGGCCGGGCAGGTCGTGCTGGATGACAACAAAGTGCTTTTCCAGTTCGACCGGAATCTGAACCACGGGCGACAAGACCACGACAAACGTGCGGTTCTGTTTGCCGCTGGTGACTTGTCGCGCGAGGGACTGCACGATCTCGGCCGAATTCAAAAAGCGGTGGAAGTTGGCCAGTACCAGGACGGCCGAACTCTCGGCGCCGGCCAAGGTGTTGATGGCACGAATTGCGGCCAGAGGATCGATGCCCGCGGCGTCGATGGCGCTGGACTGACCAGCGATCTGCAGACCCTGTTCGATATCCCAGGTCGCGAGTCGCCAATCGTGGTCGCGACAGAGTCGCGTGATCTCGGTGAGCGCATCGTCGTGTTCGTGGGACTCGATCCAGATACCGGTGAAACAGGCCGAGATGTACTCGGCCAACTGTTGGCTGAGCGACATGGAAAACTCCGGTAAAAAGAGGTGTTCAGACGCGACGCAATCGATGTGGCTGCACATGTAGCGAACCGGCAGCAATGTGCCCTGCCCCGCACAGCTGCCGAGACCCGATCAGTACTCCTCGGGCAACAGAATGGTCGTCGCCGCGCGCTGGCAGTGTTCGTCGGCCGCCTCGGTGATGATCCAGATCGTCTGCCCGCCCCGGATCGCGTACGACGAGAAGATGCGTGAGCCGTCTTTGACGGCCTCGTCATTGAGCTGGCGGTCGCCTTCGGACAGATCGCCCCAATCGCCACTGGCGTGGCGGTCGAGAAACTCACGGGGGAACTGCCCAGCATTCTGAAGGGCGCCGAGCGCACCCGGCGTGGCGACAACACGCCCAGACGAAAAGTCGATTCGGACTGTCTTGATCATTGTGGACTCTCCCAAGAATCGTGTGTGGATTCGGAAACCGTCTGCCGGCCAAAACAACACCGATCGAGCGGTCCGCGCGGACGGTTCGCCATACGAGTCATCAGCTCTGCTGTCGGACCTGTTGGCCCGCGGCCTGAGTCGTGTGGAACTCAGGCGTCAACCGTTCTTCGGTGCGCTCGCCGAGAGCTTCTTCGAGCAGCCTGCTCGCATCGCGGCAACTCGATCCCGAAAAGCCTTTGGTTTCCAGCCTCGTTTCGCCCGTCGGTGACACCACGATCTCGATGGTTTTCATGGAGCGACTCCTCCCACGCGGATGGCCAGTTTGATGCTCCCGTCAGACAGCGACTGCTCCGAGACCGAGTGGCCTTTGCGCCGGGCTTCGAGCTTGGCCTTTTCCACGGCGTAGGCCTGGCGAAACGCGTTAAGATTTTCTTGCGCTCCCCAGCGTCCATTGAAGTTGTCAAACTGCAACTGGCCGCTGTCCAACTGGCAGACCACCGGGTACAGCCAATCGGGCAGTTGCACAGCCAGGCCGGTGACCTGGCCGCTGTACATCTTGTGCGTGCCGCTGGTGGGCAGCGGAAGGCCGAGACGCTGGCAGGCGGCGCGCACCGCGTGGGCATCGCGGATCTCCGTCTTGATGGAAACAATGTGGGACATGCATTGGACTCCTTGTGAAAGAAATGAGACGCCGGCCTCCGTTTGCATCAAGCGTCCGGCGATTCGTCGCATGCGACAGATGGCGGCAAGCGGTCGGTGGTGCGGTGTCCTATGGCCGGAACGTTTGGGTTGACGGGAAGAAGCCGCGGTTCATCGGCCACTAGGTCGTGGATGAGGATCTCGTTGACGATCCGCTCGTCCTCGGTCCCGCGGCTGAGTGTGTAGACCACGTACGCGGCGAGCGCCAGGGGCAGCAGACAAACCAGCAACAGACCGGTCGAATAGACCGCAGCGGCGATGATCGGATCGCGGTGTGATTGCTCCGCAAGTGCTTGTTGGCGCGTGTGCAATTCGGCCCGCTGCTGGTCCAACTCGGCGCGTTCTTGCCGCATCGCGGTCTGCGCATCGCGCTGGAGATTCATCAATTGCTCACGGCTGGCGGCGTCGCGCGCGATCAGCTCCTTCTGCAGCGAGAGGGCCTCCTTCCGGGCGAGTCCGTCCGCTTCCACCAGGTCGCGCGCCGCCCGGGACGTCTCTCGGCTCTGGCTCGCGATTTCCCGGTTTTGTTGTGCTTGACGGTTGAGGCTTTCACGGGCGAGTTCTTCGAGCCGCACATCGGGCGGGCTGTCACACCCGATCATGGACATCAGCATTAGGGCGATCAACGTCTTCACCAGGTAATGGCCGAGTGGCATTAGCGTTTCTCCAGTAGCTCAAGATTTGGGCCAACAGGCGTTGCAGCGCGCGTCGCAATCGCACTTCGCGCACGAGCGCGAGCACGAGCAGGAAGATCACGGCACTGCACACCAGAACAACGATGGCGTCAGGATTCATGGCGCCCTTTCCGAATAGTCGAGAGGTTTGGTTGCAGGACGAATTACACGGGAAAATATTGTGTTTTCTTCTTGTGACACGCAAATGGCCAAGTATTTAGCCTCCCCTGCCCTCGCGTTCACGGTTCAGTGACTGACTGTCGAATGTTTGTGTCGGGACCCGACCGGACGGATCGATCTGATCCAGCGGTCTGTGCGCGCTGACGCAGCCAGTGGCGCGCCAACAACTGGCCGATCATGGTGGCGAGATCATGACGGATGGCGTCCGGGTCTCGCTGGGGTTCGTCAGAGTCGGGACGATGCCTTGAAGGCTCAATGCGATCGCGGTTCATGGACCAGGTTCTCCTGGAAGCAAGGGTGAACAACAAATGACTGACATGTCGGGAGACAGCGGCCGGGACGAGAATTTGATCGCATCCCGTTCACGAACCAGAATGCAGGGATGCGCGGAGCGGCGATGTGGGCAATGCGGAAACCAATGGCGCGAGATGATGCGAGCTCAAAGAAGGGCGTTAAGCCGCGCACGAGTGATGGCTCACCAGTGGTCAATCGCGTGAACGAAGTTGAGTTCCACCAGTTGTGCAGACAACCGACCGGTCAGCGCGCAAAAGAGGCCGGCACGAGCGGCCGGCCTTGAGGGATTGTGTCGCGGAGACGTGCTCGGCGTCACTCGTCGGATTTGCGCTGCTTTCGTTTCAGGCTCTTGCGCCGCGTCCGACCATCCGGTACAGGCAGTCCGCGCGATGTGTGCCAGTACGCGATTGCTTGCGTGATGGTGTTCCGGTCGCAACTCAGTTGCTCGGCGATTTCGCTAAGTAGCAGTCCTTGGTCGCAGAGCTGTTTGACCTGATCCGCGATCTTGCGATACTTAGCCGGTTCCATCTGGCTTTCCGCCAGGGTGAAACGCCGGCGCCGGCCGTCCTCAAGAACCACGCCGCGCGCTGCGGCGGCATATTTCAGCAGCTTCGTCACATTGCTTCGGCTGCAACCGAGGCGTTCGGCAATCCGTTTGCACTGCCATCCCTCGTTGTAGAGTTGCCATGCCAGATCCGCGTCGTCTTCAAACGCAGGCGGCTTTTTGTAGTCGATCACAACGACCGTGCCTTCGTCCGTTGCGTCGGCGGGAATCCCAAGGCAACTGTCCGCGACATATGGCACCACGCGCAGCTGAAAGCGACCCTGTAACCAACCTTGTCCTCGGTGTCGCTCGCCCTGCTGGTACAAGTCAATTCGCCCGCCAGTGACCGCGACGAGTATCTTTCGAACACGGCCCGCGTCGGTGCTGTCGCCCTCCCTGGCGGCCCGAACGAGTGTTTCGCAGAGGTCGTCCAAGAGGTTGCGGACATTTTGCGGACTCGGAACAGTGATTTCGCGGGAAACCGCGGCCTCTAGCAGCTTGCGCGCCGCGGTGACGTCACTACGTTTCTTCTGCAATTCCTGGATCAGTTGCCGCGCAGCGTGCTCGTCTTCATCCGTGTCCTCCATGGTCTCAACGGCCAGTCGGATCTTTCGTGCGAGGCGGTTTTCTTCGGCCTGCAGTTCCGCAAGCCGCGCCGGATCGGGTTGTTGAAGTTTCTCCGCTTCGATCCGGCATGCTGCAACGATGCGCGTGACCAGGTCTTCATCGGCGCGGATCAACTCGGCAATGCGGCGGCAGGTCAACTCCAGAGCAAGGCGGCGATCCAGGTAGGTGAACAAAGGTCGTTCGCCGAGTTCGGTCACTCGGCAAATGGGACAGCGCATCAAGAGGCCAAATGGTCCGCTAACATACAAGGCACGACCATGTACAGGACAGTAGAGAATCCCATTAAGGAGCCTGGGTCGCGTACTCGTATCGCCGTCTTTCGGCGTGCGCCCGGTACGCCGCTCGAATCGTGCCAGCCGGACCTGGGCTGCGTACCATACCTCATCGCAGACGATCCGCAACTCCGCAAATTGCTTGACGCACAGCGGCTTTTCCCTTGGTACTTGCTTGACGTAGTCCTTCTTTGATTGCCACTTCGCCTCGGTCAAACCGTAAATCCACTCGCCGCGGTAGCGCGGGTTGGCCAGTACGCCCCGGACAGTGCGATGCGTCCAGTCACCCGGACCCGACTTGGGCGGCGACGGTGCATTTGAATCGGCGTTCAGGCGTCGTGCGATTTCTTCAAGAGAAAGGGAGTCATCGACGAACCATGCAAATATCAAACGAACATAGCTCGCGGATTCCTCGTCGATTGCCACGCGGCAGCGAGGTCGCTTGCGCTTTGTGAACTCGCCTTCGATCGGTTCACCACGGTAGCCGAGGCAAAGCGTCGTGGTCACCATGCCGCGTACGAACAGGCCCTCGTGGCCCGCTCGTACATGGTCGCTGTACATTCCAACGGCGATTTCATCCATCATGGCATAGAAGTTCAAGACCGTTCGCCATCGATCTCCGTCAGCCGTGTCGATCCTCGATTTGACGAAGATGCACCGAATGCCCAGTTCGACGACTTCCTCTTCGACGAACTGCAGAGCTTTATAGTTTTTTCGAAAGAGCCGATTCGTGGCGAACACCAACAGGACTTCGGTCCGCTTCGTCGAGAGCGTATTGCGCAGGCTTTGCAGTCCCGGTCGGCGATCGCTGTAACCTCGCATGGCCATGTCGAAGAATACGTGTTCCTCAGGAACATAGATCTCCCGGCTCACTGCTTCATCGAGCAGCACACGAACCTGGTCTGCGATGGAATCCTGGAACCGAGTGCTGTAGCGCGCGTAAACGGCCCCGACGGCTTTGGCCTGATTGCGCGGCAGTCGCAAGTGCGATTCCGCCACCAACTCAGCGATCTCGCGATGAGTCTTTTCGAGAAGTTGCTTTCGCTCCTCATCGATCTCCGCGCGGCTCCGCTGTCCGCGCCGACGGCCCGACCGCTGTCCGCCCCGCCCGATCAAACGCATATCATACGGCACGAGCAAATCGTGAAAGCCCTGTTTGCGATTCGGGATTGAACCGTGCCGCTGGAAAGGTAAATCGCCAGTCGTACGAACGGCCCAGTGAGCGACAGCCGAACTCGTGGGCCGATGTCGTATCGAACTGAACTTGATCCGGCCCACATTGGAAGACGGCCGCCAGCCCGCTATTTCGCCATGAGAATTGCGCCTTAGAGAGTCAAATTCTCGAGTCGGGAATCTGTCCCTGATTTGTCCCTCGGCCGTGCGTCTGCGACCGGAAACAACCGGTACTGACCAGTAACAACCAGACTGCGGAAAACCAAGACGCACCAACGGCTTAGCTATAAGTGATGCTGTGCGTTGGAGTAACCGAAATTCGGCTGGCACGAATCCCGTGCCCTCCGCTTTGAAAGGAAGCCGTCGCCGTAACTGGTTGACGGCTTTCATTTTGCGCCTTGATCCACCCGATTGACACAGACGACTGTGTCAATACTGTGTCAATCAACCGGCCCTTCATCCCTCAGGAACGCTCGCAGAATCTGGCTCGACGGCCTCCTCATTATTCTTGGTTAGTGGGTGAAGAACGTCGCCGGCAGAACGTCCGCCGGCCCCCTCGATGAAGTCCACTGCCGCCATGCGGCAACGGGCCTCCTCGTCGTGCAAATGATAATAATGACGCACCATTTCGCTGTCGGCATGCCCCAGCCACTCCATCACCATCCGCTCATGAACGCGGTTGTTGGCGCACGTCGAGCAGAAGTAGTGTCGAAAACTGTGGAGCCGCGCATCGCCAAATCCCTTCGCGTCGCCCAGCGTTGGAAATCGTCTGACGAGCGGCTGAAGTACCTCCCGGACCAGTATGCGCCGCAAAGTATCGGGCTTCAAAAGGCCGCTGCGCGGCCCATGGAAGACGTAACCATCTAAATGCGGCATTTCCCGCAATACTCGAAGCAGATCGGGATGGATAGGAAATGACCGACTTCGGCCGCTCTTCAGTTCGCGACGCTTCCGCTTTTCGGTCGCGGGCCGTCCGGTTTCGTCGGTGAGGGTCAATTGCCCGTCTTCCAGGTTCAGGTCGGTCCACCGCAGAGATGCGAGTTCGGCAATGCGCAGACCGGTGCACGCCAGCGCAACGATCACTTCCCCCAGCCACCGCAGACTCATGACGGCTTGGCAATGTTCGATCATCGCTCGCACCTCACAAGTTCGGTAGCAGTACGCTCGGTCACTCTCAGCCTTCCGAAGCGGAAGTTCGATCGGCTTCGCCTGTAGATGCCCTTGCTGGACCAGCCACTTAAAGGCCTGCTTGAGCGTCGTCAACGCGTTTACCAGGGTCTTGTGGGCATAACCTTGACCATCCAGGTAGCCCGCGTATTGGTTCAAGAGGTTGGCTGAAACACCGTTCCAAATGGTGACGCCCTGCGCGGAAGCGTACGGGATGAACTTGTCGAAGACCGCGCGGTGTACGGGCCCAGCGACTTTCGGCGTGAGCGTTTGTCCACCGAATACCGGGGGCAATTGCGACGGGGCGGGCGCGAAGGCTCCGCAGTACAAGGTCTGATCCTCGACAAAGCGATCCAGAAACCGGCACAGTCCGTGGCTGCGCAGATAAGCATGCCGAGTGGAGGCAGCTGTACGACGTGACAGATGATGACGGGGAACTGCTGGATCGATTGTCGGTGTGCGAGGACGAATCCGTCAGTTCCGCGGGCTATTGTCTGCTCTGGTATCACAGCACCCGCAAGATCGACCAGGATCAGGCCGCGCGGACGCGAAAAACCCAGCGCACAGTAGCATTATTCACGAATCTGGCGGCACTGTTCGCGTGCGTATGCTTCGCTCAGGCGACTTGCCGGGCGCAGACGATCGTGACTCCGATTTCTCGAAAGAAGACTTTGCGGCATTGGGTTGGAAGGCGGACGGGGCCTGGGACGTGTTCATGTACTCCAAGGAGATTGCCAACAATCCCGGCTGTGCCGCTCGGTTCGGGGCGAATAAGTCGCATGGCGAGTTGTCCCGAGTCTTCGACGAAATCAAGCCCCCCGGAAGCTGACGCTGACTAGGGCGGTGCGGATCCATCGGAAGTTTGACGATGGCCCGGAGGAATGCAAACAAGCGGTCGAATCGGGTTGGATGCCGGCGAGGTTCCCGATGGATCGCGCCGGCATCGTCGTGGTTGTCGTAACTGGCTAGGCATCTCAGTCCCTTCGTGCCGAATTCGGTCCGTGCGCAGCGATTCCCGCTCCTCCTTTCCAGACTCGGATATCGTTTGCGCAAGCGGCTGCGATGTAGCGTCCGCACGGACTGAAGCTCACCAGGCCGGAGACATCCGCGCCTTCGGCAAGGGTCAGCAACTGGCGTTCGTATTCCCGGTCCCAAAGCCGAACGGCATCCTGCTCTGAGGCGGTAACGAAGCGAGTGCCGTCCGAACTGAAAGCAACAGTGGTCCGGCTGCGATCCGACTTCCTGGCAAATCTGATATGCGACCTTCCGGTCTGAAAATCCCAGAATCGGACCGCTCCGTCTGACGTGGCAATCGCCAGAGTCTTGCCGGCCGGATGGAACTGCACCTGAAACGCAGGATGCCTGGAATCGTAGGTGAAATCGATTCGTTCCGTTTCCAGACGCCACATTTCGACCCGATGATGGCGGCCAGCCACAGCCAACCAGCGAGAGCAGGGACTGAACGCCACACTGCGGACGTCCTAATCGCGAACCGCCAGGGAATGAAGCACCTGTCCCGTGCTGGAGTCCCAGACCTTAACCGTGCCGCCGCACCCAGCCGAGGCAATCTGTGTTCCATCGGGCGAGTATGCGATTGCCTGCACGGGCCGCTCGTGTCCTTGGAGAACGAGAGCGCATTTACGTTGCGCAATGTCCCATACCTGCACCGTGGAATCCTCGCCCCTGAAAGCCAAACGCCGACTGTCGGGACTGAAAGCTGCTGCGTGCACACTTGTCTTGAAATGAGCGAGCACCTCGCTTGAACCGCCCCGTTCGGGGCTCCAAAGGCGAAGCGTGCCGTCTTCGCTGCCTGAGGCAAGGCACGACCCGTCTGGAGAAAAGGTCAGACAAGTCAATCGCCCCTCGTGGCCCCGAAGCGTCACGGTACCGGGTTCGTTGCGAGTATCGTAAATGAACACGAAGTCGCGAGTTGTGCCGAAGGCCAACTCGGTGTTTAAGGGGCGAAATGCAAGGCTTTGAACGGGAGCGGTCTGGCCTCGAATTGTCCGTATTTCAGCGCCTGTGGCCGTGTCCCAGATCTTGACCGAATTGTCCCATTGATTCGAGGCAAGTGACGAACCATCGGGAGAAAACACCACGTGAGGATGTTGCCCCGCGCTTGTGGCAATCGATAGTACCTGCTCATGAGAACCGATATCGAACATTCGCACGTTGGCACGTCCGTCGGCGACGGCCAACCGTTTACCATCCGGACTGAAGGCCAGATCCGACTCGCGACCGAAGCCCCGCAGTTCCCAGACCTTTCGTCCCGACTCGAAGTCCCAAAACTGAATCCTCGAAAATCCGCCCTTGCCGCTGACGGACGCTACCGACTTTCCATCGGGACTGACATCGACGGCCCAAACGCGTCCCTCGTGCCGCAGACAGTGAAGTTCCTTTCCGGTGCCGATATCCCAGATGCGAGCGGTCTTATCTAAACTGGCCGATACCAGTCGGCGACCGTCGGGACTAAACCGTACCCTCACCACGGACCCGCCGTGCCCTTCAAACACACCAATCGGTCGACGACTGCCAAGATCCCAGAGTACCAGCGTCTTATCGGTTCCGCCGGCCGAGGCCACCCGCCCACCATCCGGACTGAATGCAACGCTGCAAGGAAAGCTCCGATGCCCCCGAAGTGCAAAGAGCACCTTCCCTGTGTCCGCATCCCAGATCTTGACAGCCTTTTCGCAGCCTCCGGTTGCGATCCTCGCCCCGTCAGGGCTGTAAGTGCCCCATCCGCCCGCCAGCTTAAGGGTCTTGTCCGCCGACTTGGGCAAACCACGCAAGTAATACCACTCCCATTTTCTCTGTTCTTCCGGACAGTCCTCCAGCAGGGCACGAAAGTCGTCAATGTCGTTGACTTGCCAACTTTGTTGTGGGGCAAGGATGCGATGGAAGTAGAGATTCGTCTGGGCAACCCGGAGCAAGGCCGCAGTCCGCACGGAATAGGTCACACTCCCAGCAACCACCGCCAACATCAGCAGCGCGATAGTTAGCATCATCCCCGCAAGTATCGGCTTGCGTCGGCACCATAGCCACATCCGCATTGGGCCCGAGATCGGCCGGGCGTTCACCGGTTCACCGTTGAGAAAACGTCTCAGATCGAACGCCAAGTCCTCGGCAGTTCGATAGCGGCGCGCCGGCTCCTTCTCGAGACACTTCAGACAGATGGCTTCCAGGTTCCGCGGAATTTCCAGATTCAATCGCCGGATTGCAGGAGGCGGCTCCTTGAGGATCGCTTGGCGGACCGATTCAGCATCGCCTTCGAAGGGCCGTCTTCCAGTCAAGAGTTCGAACAGCACGACGCCCAGTGAATACACGTCCGCTCGTGCGTCCACCGACTGCGAGTCGCCGGAGGCATTTTCGGGCGGCATGTATGCCAAGGTGCCGAGCATCGTCCGTGCCTGCCCATGACCATCCTGCGTGTCGAGATGATGCGCCAGGCCGAAATCGGCGATCCATGCTGACTGGGTTGAATCCAGAAGGATGTTCGACGGATTCACGTCGCGATGAATCACTCCCATGCCATGAGCATGGTGAAGGGCCTCGGCCAACCGTATGGCAAGTTCGACGATCTGCCGCACCGGCATCCGGTGTTCGGATAGGTATTCGCGGAGCGAGCACCCTTCGATGTGCTCACTGGCGATATAGACGGTGTCCCCATCCTCGCCCACCTCGTGAACCTGAACCACTGCGGCGTGCCTCAATCGCGCGGCGGCACGGGCTTCCTGGAGTACGGCAGCAAGGTCGCGCGGGCACCCCCGACCGTGACGGGGAATCTTCAAGGCGATGGATCGCTTCAAGAGCGGATCGTATGCCTTCCAAACTGTCCCGAAGCCTCGCCCAGCGGCGCAAGCAACTGGAAACGCCCGAATCGCGAAGGCGCGATCGACATCTGCAACCGACCGTCGGGTTTTGGTCTACTGTCCCCCGAGCATGCCGCGGCCCGCTCCCCACACGCCGATTCGGCTGAGTTTCCTTCCGGCCGCGCCGGAGAATCGCCTGGCAATTCGGCCAGCGAAATGCGGATACTTCTCGCGGTACTCGTCAGAGCAGGGCGATTCCCCATCGGAAATGCGCAACTCGATTGCCAAAGCTGGCAACTCATCGAACAGATCCGCCTGGCAGTCCTCGGTAACATCCAGCAACAATGAGGCCGTTCCGAGCCGACGATCGGCATGTCAAGCCTCTTCGAACCGATCGCAAATCGCGTCGACTCGTTGCGACTCACGCAGCGACTCGTGCTGTCCCACCATGCGAAGTCTCAAGCGGATATACGTACGTCTCGGCGGCACGCCATCACTAGAATGCGCCCGTCTGACTTAAGCTTCTCGTAGACCGGTCGTCATCGCGACATTCAGCGGTGGCGTATCGACACCACTTTGTTCTACCAGGGATCGACCGTCCCACGAGACTCCGCGTCGGCGCGCAATAGTTCGCTGACAATGCGGAGCTTACGTTCCACAGTCCGCGGGGTACGGTGAATCCTCGCGGCGATCTCCGAATTCCCGTGTCCTTCGATCTTCCAGGTGACGATTTGCCTGAGCAGAGGATCCTTGATGAGCGAGAATAGGTGGTTGCACAGGTCGACGAACTCGGCAACGAACTCGGGGCCGGGACCGCGTTCGATCACTTGCTCAATCGGAAAATCTCGAAAACAGGCCGAACCGCAGGTATTCGTCATGGCGACTTCGGCTAGTATCGAACGACCGCTCCGTTTCTGCCTGCAAATCCAACGTTTCAGGTCGGCAGTACGGCGTTGCGTTAACATGATCAGCACTTGCCAGAGGTCGTCCCGATCGTGAAGCTTCGGGAACCCCCCGCAGCGAACCCCGCGATACAGGTCGAACAAAACGGCATGGGCCACGTCCTCTTCGTCAGCCACGCCGCGAGGCAGCTGTCGAATACGCCCCCGAGCCGCCCTCATCAGCCGCCGCAAGTACCGTTCGTATAGACGCTGCAAAGCAGCTTGGTCGTTGGCCTTCAGCGAAACCAGCAATTGTGATACCGAACCTGCTTCGCGGATCATCTTAAGCCCTGCTCCGGCGATTAGCCAATTCGCATGCGACGACTACGATTTGTCGCAAATGATAGCCGTAAGATGCAGCCAACGCAATGAATCGCAGGTCCGGAAAATAGACGCCGCGTCGACATCTCTTGTAGAGACGCACAATTAGTTTCTGGTGCGGAACGGCGAGTTCAATTTGACAACGCTTCCAAAGAACGTGCCGCTGTGCGTAGTCGATTCTCCGGGGGGAGCGTTTGTCGGGCATCGAGCAGGACTCATCGCCCTTTGAAAATCCCAGCCCCATCCGAAATTCAGCAAACCATCATCGCGGGGGGCGCAGGTGCCGCCAGATCGTACTACGGTATTCCCCCGTACCATCAACCGCGAGGCCACTTTTCGCGTAAAGACTGAGCCAATTTTGATGCATTCATCGAAAACACGCGAAATGCGGCCTTATGGCACTGTGGGTAGTACAGTGAATATTCGCCCGAGCCGTACGGGATTTCCCCCCACCATTACAGGATCGCACATCCCGATAAGGTGACGCGGGTGTTGTAGCCGCGTTCGTCAGGCGGCTTGCCGGCCGTGGGTGTGCAGGATGATGATTCACGGCCGAACTACGCCGATTCATCCACCCCCGGGAATATACTTGTCAGGCCCTCCGCATTCCCCCACCCCGGCTAGACCGCAATCAAGTTGGTAGGTGGTTACCCGTGACGAAGCCTTCGTGCATTGCGGCAATTCGCAAGCGGCCGCTTAGCGCATATCCGCCAAATTCGCCCTGCGTCGTACAAGTCTGACATCGGGCGTTTCTTGAGATGGGAAAAATGCGTGTCGCGATTGGGCGCAATTCAGCGAGTGTCTCAGGTAGAGAAGGCTGTGCAATAGGCAAAACATGTGCAGACGAAAAGACAACAGATGAGGATGAGCCGAAGAGGTTCCGCGTTGGCTTGCATGCGATCGCTATTCCGCCGCTGTGCTGATACGTTCGCTTCGCAGCAATCGTTGATCTCACGCCGTTTCTTCGGAAGCAAGATATTGTCGTTTCTCGCCAGCGATACCCAGTGGATTATCTTCGCTCCCGCGAGTTTTTGGGTGGGGAAGTTTCGGTAGTCGCAAGAGACGCGGGGAAAGGCATCACCCCGGTGGGATCTTCTATTTCCGGGGCGACGAGTGAATTGACACGACTTGCTCAACCACAGGGCAACACTGACGTTCCACTTGATTCGTGCTAGTGCGAACCCCGACCATATTTAATCGTCAATAAAGGACCAGCAATGTCGTCGTCCAAATTCAAAAACGGGCTGAGACGTAAGAGCCTGAAGAATCGCAGGGCCGCCCGTTTCGGTCGTACCTTGGCATTTGAACCCCTAGAGGAACGCTTGCCCTTGACCGTAGCGTGGGGCAACTACAGAAACCAGGAAGTGCCTGAAAACAACTGGATTGAATGGAACTCCTGGGAAGTCCAAGGCATGTACGCCACCGCTCGCCTCTATGTGCAGGAGGGAGGTGGAGAGCGAGAAATTGCTGCGCAATTCAACCAACCGTGGGGCACATTTGATCTTAATTCTTTCGATAGTGTTGGCGGTGGCATATTCGTCGTTCGCATTTGGGCGCCAGATCCCTATCCAATTGCCTATGATCAGGCCACTTTCGCCATAACCTGGGACGATGATCCCTACGGCCCAAGTATCTCTTTTGGCAACGCCATAAGTCAGAATGACGGCAACAACAATGTTATCAGCTGGAACGTATATGATCCAAGCAACGTCGAGATCGTGCACACAACGATGGAGCGATCAAATGGTGTTGGTGGATGGAACATGATAGACCAGTATTGGAATCATTCGGCCCAGACCGGCTATTATGCGCAGAACTTCAGCGGAAGCTTCAATCTGAATTCACAATCACCAGGCCGCTTCCGCATTGGGTCCGCGGCATTCGACGGGGACGCAGATCGTCCTGATGATGGAAGTTGGACGGGATGGACATATCAGGAGTTCGACATCTTTGACGACGACACCAATGGCCCAGCGATTAGTTTTGCAAACACAGTCGATCAGTCGGACAGCGCCAACAACATCGTTAGCGTCAACTTCAGCGACCCAAGCCTCGTCGACGAATACTGGGCCGAACTCTACAAACTCGACGACAATGGCAACTGGCAACCGGTTGACCGGCGTTACAGTCACAGCGCCGACACCTCGACGATCACGGAATCATTCGACATGAATTCCTTGAGTCCGGGCACCTATGGTCTTTACGCCAGGGCGTGGGACATGGATACCGATTGGGATCGATACAGCGACCGTTCCGTAAGCAAATGGCAGTGGAACTCGGACGGTTGGCAGTGGAGCCACTTTGTAATTAGCGACGACGACACCACTGGCCCAACGATTAGTTTTGATAACGCAGTCAGTCATACAGACGGCGACCCAAACAACTACGTAGGATGGTCCATCGCTGATTCGAACAATCAGTCCGGAATTTCCAGCCGGACAGTTCAATTAGTTCGCGCGGCGGATGAATTCGTCATTCAAGAGAATACGAACCTCGACACGGATCGATTCCAGTCGCTTGCCCCGGGATCGTACTACATCCGCGCAAAGGCAACCGACAACGATACGGATTGGGGAGGTGGTGACCGCAAAAGTGCGATGCCTAACGATGCATGGGTGCAAAGCGCCGCCTTTACCGTCACCGACGACGACGCCAGTGCGCCGACAATCCTTCTTTCGGGTTCAAGCGGCACGGAGAGTCACGGCCTCACCCAGTCGTTTACCTGGGACGTCAGCGACGTTTCCGGACTCGGTTCGGTCGTTGTGACTGTCCAGAAGGACGGCGTTCCCTTCTACAGCTATCCCTACCCGAGTCCGATCGTCTCCCCGATTAGCCGCAGCTATTCGTTTGACAACATGGGCATCGGGACATTTGACATCACGGTGACGGCGGCCGATGCGGACACCGATTGGGGAACGGGCGATCGCTTGACGGGCACGGCCACGCGATCGGTGATTGTCACTAACGCCTCGCCGATTGCCGTACGCGACTCGTTCTCACTGGACGAAGACACCACGCTGACGGTGTCGCCTCAATCGCTGCTGTTGAACGACACGGACGCCGACGGCGATCCGCTCTCCGTAAGAGTCTCGTCGCTGCCGTCCCATGGAACGCTCACAATCCAGCCGGACGGGTCGGTCACGTACCTGCCGGATCGGGATTTCAATGGCACCGACAGTTTCGTCTACTTGGCCACGGACGGCTTCGTGGACTCCGCGCCGGCAATGGTCAATCTCACTGTGCGACCGGTCGCCGACCCGCCGACCCTCAGCGTGCCCGAAAGTGTGCGCGTGCCGGAAGGGTCCCTGGTGACCTTCCAGGCCACCGCCACCGATCCGGATTCGGCGCCGGAGATGCTTACATTCTTCTTGGAGAACGCTCCGCCGGGGGCAACCATCGATCCGAAGACGGGCTGTTTCACTTGGACACCCGCCGACGACCAGCAGGCCGTCATCACCGTGGCGGTTTCCGATGGTGCGTTGTCGGCCCAGCGTCCGTTCCTGGCGAGCGTTGACAACGTCGCCCCGCAGCACGTGACGATCACCGCGCCGACCAGCGGACTGGAAGGCTCGGAGATTACCGTTACGGGTTCCGCGGTCGATCCCGGCGCGGATACCCTATCGTACACTTGGACGGTGCTCAAGGACGAAGCGGCGTACGCGACCGGCGACGGCCAGAGCTTTACGTTTACTCCGGACGACCAGGGCAGTTACACGGTGCAATTGACCGTCTCCGACGAGGACGGCGGCTCGACGACCGCAGCGCCGGCCACGTTCGTGGCAGCCAACGTCGCGCCGACAGCGGGCTTGTCGGGCAATGGGCCGATTACTTATGGCGACACGGCGGTTGTCAGTTTTTCCGACCAGCTAGATCCGTCATTCGTCGACACGACTGTGGGGTTTCACTATGCCTACGCGACCTCGCCGGAGGGATTGACCGGAGTTGCTTACGCTTCCGCCGGAACCGATAGCATCCATTCGTTTACTGGCCTAGACCTAGAACCAGCGAAGGCC
>CAIPEB010000309.1 GCA_903863885.1 uncultured Planctomycetaceae bacterium
AATGGCCGCGTCGTGCTGCTCGAACCATCCGAGCGACTCGTGATCGTCCCCGACCCGAACGCACGAGACGTCCCGGTTCGCGATTTGTTGATCGTACCGCTGGGTGGCTCAACAGTGAGAGTGTTGCTCGATACAAGCACGATTCCCAGCGTGGCGGCGAGAAGCAAGCGTATTTTGCCCATGGTCCCCTCCCGTGCCGGGCATTCAGTCGGCAATTGACGGTCCAGGATCGTGACGTCCACTGAGATGGACGCCCGCTGACCGCCAGTTTACCAGAAACGTTATGCGGCCGACCTTGCGAGGCGCTGCCAGCCCTGGTGGAATCACACAGAGAGCAAGCCAGTGGACTCCACGCGGATGGCCGCGTGATCCAGCACGCACCACAGTATCGCAGCAATCGCATGTTGTGGCCTTGTATCCTGCCCGCCGAAATCACGTTCGTTCTCCTCGCGGTCTTGATTGCCGCGGCGGCCGTTCTCGCACCACGATTTCGAGCGACTCGCGGCGGGACATTGGCACTCTCGACGTTGACTGCCGTGCTGGTGTTCATTCCGTCGTGCACCGTCGTGATGAACGTGCTGGATCGCTGTCGCTTCGGCGTGTTCAGCTACGCAGATTTCGCTGCCGTGCATGATTTTCGCGTGGAGCGATTTCTGCCGGAGTCAGCCACCGAAATCACCGTCGACAAGTACCCGCAGGGATACCGAGCGAGATTCAGGATCAGCCAACGGTCGTTGGACAAGTGGTTCGATCAGGTCTGGAAGGAGTACGGCAGCTTCTCCAGCACGACACGTGTCCCGGTTGATCCCAGGCGAAAGGTCGAACGGGAGTACGTGGAAAGCCGGTTCGAGAAACTGAATTGGCCGATTCCAGCCGATCTCGTCGAATACGAAGGGCCGCGTGCCGCGAACGGAGCCGGATTCACTCTCTGGTACAGTGTCTCCGAAAGCGTCGCCTTTCAGCATGCCGGATATTGGTGACGTGTCTGCGGCGTTCCCCGAACCACAGTCGATCAGCGGGCAAGCCAAACAATCCCCCAACGGACCCCCTCGTCGTCCAACATGTGTCAACGTCCCCTGCGGCGATATACGTCTGACGATGGACCGGGCATGCGGCCGCTGGAGAGTCGCGGCAGCGGTTATTTCTGTGCCACAAGCCGGTAAATCAGTGTTCCGGCAAATCCGACGACGGCCAGGAGCGGTCCCGTCCCAAAGAACCCGGTCATCACGATTTCCATCGACTTATCGTGCGTGTTGGACGAGAGCAGGCTGACCAGGGCCATGCCGCCGAACAGGCCAACGACGTAGCCTACGATACCGCCGAGGACTGAGAAACCAAACGTCGCCACTGCGAATTCCTCCTGTGGTGATCAACTCTCGCGTTGCCGCCGACTGCGGACGCCCGAGTTCTTCGGTGCCTTTCCATCTTCAGTGGGCGTCGACGCACGTTGCTTGATCTGCATCTTCCGTTCGATCTGCGGCCTGACGTCACCCGTCTAATCGATAATCCGTTCCGGCACATCGAGAACGTACGATCGCAGTCGTCGGTTCCTGCTGTCCTTGACGAACAGAAGAAATCGGTTGCTCGCAGTGGCTTCGATAAACTGGCGTGCTGTCTCGCCTCCCATCCGCTCGCTGAGATCCCTGATGTAATCCGCTGCGGGGTAGGAGTAGATCTTCCTGTCCTCCACGTCGAGCTCAATGACCTGGTCTTTGTCGCGAAACCGATGGAATACCAAGGCGATGTGCTGCCAGTGCTCGTCGATCACATCCAGATACGGATCGCTGCTCATTTCGGACTCCCTGTGCTGGTTCTGTGGAGCAACGCTGTTTTCACGCCTCACTCATCATCTGGTTGTGAAAGCGGCGGCACCGCCCCCAGCCTTCGCCGGATCTGTGCGACTTCCAACTCGGCAGCCGATTTCGACATCTTTCGCGTCTTCCTCAGATGCCGGACAGCCTCGGACTCGTTTCCCGTCCGCACGAGTCCGAAGAGATACATTTCTGCCCGGCTGTCGACGCCGGGAGCAGCGGCTGCCAGCCATTCGACACGGATCGTCCCATGCGGGGTGCAGCCGCACGTCAAGATCCTCCGCTGATCGTCGGGATAATGCGTTTTCTTATACTCCACCAGTTCGTCGATCATGGCATCGATGTCCCGCGACTTCAGCTCGTCCCACAGGTTGGGGTTCTCTGCCTCGAAAACCGACCAGACGCTGCGGTACGATTCCCGTTCGCTCCCCATGCCGACGCACTCGTTCCAGGCCATGTTGGCGAGGAAGAGGGCGACGTGCGACGCCTCATCCGATGAGGTGTCCGGATCACGAAGCAACTGTTCGAGCATCTCCTTCAGCATTTCCGACATCTGGCGGGGAGGACGGACCATCCGCTGCACTCGGGCCACCGCACGATACAGGCCACTCGGTTTCATTAGCTTCCCCTGCTTCTTTGCCACGGCTACTTCCTCTTGGCCCGCTTCCTTGTTTCCGCCTGATTTGCCACGGAGTCCGATTCGTCGCTGAAGTGGATCAAGAACATCCCGTTCAGCTGGTCGTCACTCAGCCCGCCTCAACACGCGGTCCCGATATGCCTGAAACCCCTGCCACCCGGCCTCGGCATCCAAGCAGTGGTGCAGCCACTCGCCCTGCGTGCAGTCGAGCAGAAACCAGCCCCAGCGGGTCGCGAGCTGGAGGAGGGCAGCGACAGCGTTACCGCCCCCGCGGACGTGGACCATGAACCCGTCGCTCGGGTCTTCGCGGCCGACGTTGAACTCAAATGAGAAGCCGTCGCCCTCGTAGATGCCCCACGCCGGGTCGCTCCAGTCCACATCCGGCAGGCACGCCGAAATTCTTTCGCGGACCTCCGACGCCGTGCCGAGCATGTCGCCCCGCCAATCGTCGGGCATTTCCGCGACCGGAGGCGGAGGCTCCTTGGCGGCAAAGACAGACACATCCCAGCTCATGCGATCCTCTCAGGCCGACTTTGAAATTATGCCGCTGGCGGAATGCCTTCGTAATTGGTTACGACGGCCACTCCGGCCGAATAACGCTCAGCCTGGACATCCGCGAATCTACGGCCCAATCGTCTTCGGGTCAATCATTTGCAGCCGCCGGTCCCTTTCGCCTCCTCCGACATTATTACAGCGGCATACCCCGCAGCATGTCCGACCTATTTCCGGGCCACCAGCGGCCGGAGGCTCGTCATTTGAAAACGCGTCATGTTACTCGTATCTGGCCATCAAGTCTTGTTTTCGCGAACCCGACAGGTAGTCTCTTCTGGCAAGCAATGGAATTGGTCCTGGTATTCCTGCAACTGTGGCGGCAGAGTCCCATCCATGCCATCCGCCTGGCCGGTAATGGAAAGCCGCCGATTCCCGTTTGGGTCAGCCAGAAACCGGGACCGCAGGAACCGTCGCTGCTGTACTATCGCGGGCTTCTCTACGCCTTGATGGACAACGGCGTGCTGGTCTGCCTCGACGGGAAAACGGGTGAGGAAGTCTATCGTCAACGGCTCGGCGGTGACTGCAATTCCACACCCGTGGCCAGCGATGGACGAATCTACGCGAGCAATGTCGGCGGGACGACTTTTGTGGTCCAGGCGGGGAGAGAGTTCAAACTGCTGGCGACAAATGAACTCGGCGAGAGAATCACCGCTTCCCCGGCGATCACCGGCAATGACCTACTGTATCGAACCGACTCGCATCTGTACTGCGTCGGACAGGCCGTGCCGCCGAATCGTCCGGATCGGCGTTGACTTTGACTTCGCTGCGGTACGGATGACGTTGGTGGCGAACCGGCGGCTGTCGGTTATCATCCTGAGGGCTGTCGGTGGTCGTTCGTGCCTTCTCTGGTCGATGCGGGAGAATGTCGATGACGTGGCGGATGCTCTTGAGTTTCGGCTTGGTAGGATTGGCGGTTCTCGTTGCGTGTCGGACACAGGCGTCACCCATGGATTCGCCGAAAACCACGTATGGGGATCGCCAGGTGGAACAACTCCTCGATGATCGGCCGGACATGCGGGGAGTTTTCTCTCCAGCATCCCCGATCTATCGGTGGGTCGTTCAGCAGTTCGATTCGGGCGACCAGGGACGCCGAGTGTTCTGGGATGTGCAAGAGCCAGCCAGCGGACAACCGGCCGAGCACATGCAGCGGTACTCCCTCTATCCAGCGTACGTGCGGGTCTCCGGAGCGACGTCCTCGACCGGAATCGACAAGTGGGCCATGCTCGTCTACGAATTCCACAACCTGCAGAACTCGCCTGAGATCTCGACATTGACCCAGAAAGCGGCCAAGCGATCGATTACCGCCGCTCACTTTGCGGCAGAAGCCACGCGTCTTGAGCACCAAGCCCTGCTCAAGACGCGACAATTCTTCCAGAAGAATCCGATTGCTGGAGCCAAACCCGATCGGGATGCGTCGTACGCGATGATCCTGAACACGCCCGAGACATTCGAGGAATTCAACCGCTACCTCGATAGCTTCG
>CAIPEB010000310.1 GCA_903863885.1 uncultured Planctomycetaceae bacterium
AGATCTACGACTACCTGCGCATCCTGCTCGCGCGGATCGGCCAGTCCCACTGCCCCGATTGCGACATCGCCATCGGCACGCAGACCGTGGACGAAATCGTGGACAAACTGCTCTCGGAAACACCGCTGACCAGGCTCTACCTCATGGCGCCCATCGACGTCGAGGTGGGCCAGGACTACGAGACCCGCTGGGAAGAGCTGCGCAAGGCGGGCTTCGCGCGGGTCCGCATCGACGGGCGCACCTGCGATCTGGACAAAACGCCCGAGATCGATCGCCGCCGGAAGCACCGCGTCGAAGTGGTGATCGACCGCATCGTCGTCGAGCCCCGCAACCGCTCCCGCATCGCGGAAAGCGTTGAAGCGGCACTGAATCTCGGCAAGGGCGTGCTCCACGCGGCCCACGTGAGCGAAGATGCTCCCGAGCCGCGCTGGCAGGTGGACATTCACAGCCAGCACATGGCATGCGGGCAGTGCGGGCGGAGCTTCGAGCCGCTCACGCCGCACAGTTTCTCCTTTAACAGTCCTCTGGGCTGGTGCCCTGCCTGCGAAGGTCTCGGCACTCAACGGGGCGCGAACCCGGCGGCGCTGCTGCAGGATCCCAAGCGCACGCTGGCCGAGGGCGCATTGAAACTCTGGCCGGGCCTGGACGCGGAACTCTCGCGGGCCATGCTCGAGTCCCTGGCACGATCCATGAACATCCCGCTGGACGTCCCTTTCCAGGAACTCGACGGCCGGCACCGACGACTGATTCTGCACGGCACGGGAGAGCATTGGTTCGAGGTGGCCCAGGCGGAAGGAGCGGGCCCTTCCGCGAACTCGCACCGAATGCGGTTCCAGTTCAAGGGACTGTACCCGGCGTTGGAAGAAGCTTCACGTCTTTCCCCCGCATTTCGGAACCGCCTCGAGCCGTTCATTGACGAGGTGGACTGCTCGCAATGCGGCGGCAGCCGATTACGCGACGACGCGTCGGCCGTCCGGTTCCGCGGCCGCACGATCGGCGACCTCAGCCGCCTGCCGCTGGGGCAACTGCAGGCTGCGATCGACGCGTGGAAACTGTCGGCCCGCGAACGGCGCATCGCGGGCGAGTTGCTGCGCGAGATCACCGGTCGAGTTCGGTTTCTGCTCGACGTCGGCCTGGATTATCTCTCGCTGTCGCGCGGCGCGGCCACGCTGTCCAATGGCGAAGCCCAGCGAATCCGGCTGGCCAGCCAGTTGGGAAGCGGCCTGTGCGGCGTACTCTACGTGCTGGACGAACCGACCATCGGACTGCATCCCCGCGACAACAAACGTCTGCTCAACGCGCTGCACCGGTTGCGGGATCTCGGCAACACGCTGATCGTTGTCGAACACGATCGCGAGGTGATCGCCGGTTCCGACGCCATATGCGATTTCGGGCCGGGAGCCGGGCGCAACGGCGGCCAGATCGTGGCAACGGGCACACCCGGTCAGGTTGCCCGCCGCAAAGGTTCAGTCACCGGCCCGTACCTGAGCGGTCAGAAGGCGATCCCCGTGCCGACCAACCGCCGCATGCCCGGCCTGCAGGTGCGGGCGGGGAACGGCGACTCCGCGGCTGCGGGCTCGAGCCCATGGAAGCGGGCCGCATGGCTCGAGATTCGCGGCGCGCGCCACCACAATCTGAAGAACGTCGATGTGGATCTGCCGCTGGGAACCTTGACTGCCGTCACCGGGCCAAGCGGCAGCGGCAAGAGTTCGCTGATCGACGACATCCTGCACAACGCGCTGGCTCGCGTGCTGCACCGGGCCGCCACGGTTCCGGGCGCGCACGACGAGATCCGCGGAATCGAACACATCAACAAGGTCATTCGCGTCGATCAGCAGCCGCTGGGGAATTCGCCGGCCTCGAATCCCGCAACGTACACGGGGGCCTTTGACCTCATTCGCAATCTGTTTTCACAGCTGCCCGAGGCAAAGATCCGCGGCTACACGGCCAGACGATTCAGCTTCAACGTCGCCGGCGGACGATGCGAGACATGCGAGGGCAACGGCCAGCGCCGCATCGAAATGCACTTCCTGCCGGATGTGTGGGTGCAGTGCGAAACGTGCGGAGGACGCCGCTATAACCCCGAAACGCTCGCCGTCACCTACCACGGCCGCTCGATCAGCGACGTGCTGGATATGACCTGCGGCGACGCGGCGCGGCTGTTCGAGAACATCCCCAAGATCCGCCGCATACTCGATACGCTGTGCGCCGTCGGATTGGATTATCTCACGCTGGGACAACCCGCTCCGACGCTTTCGGGAGGCGAGGCCCAGCGGGTGAAGCTCGCGGCCGAACTGGCCCGCCCCGACACGGGCCGCACTCTGTATCTGCTGGACGAACCCACCACGGGACTGCATTTCGATGACCTGGCCAAGCTGCTCGACGTGCTGCATCGGCTGGTGGACCTGGGTAATACGGTGGTCGTCATCGAGCACAACCTGGACGTGATCAAGTCCGCGGACTGGATCGTCGACCTGGGTCCCGAGGCGGGTATCGCCGGAGGATGCGTCGTCGCCCAAGGCACGCCTGAGGATATCTGCGGACTGGGCATGCCCCCGTCCAACGGGAAGGGCCGCCGCAAGAAGAAGACAGTCGAACGTACCGCACAGGCAACACCCGAATCGGCCACCGCGATTTCGCACACTGCCGAGGCACTCAAACCGATTCTCGAAGCGGGCCCCTTCGAGGAAAGGGCCGCATTCAACCCGCTCGATCAGGTCCGCGACGGAGACCTCGAGATCAACGAAGTGGGACGTGAGATCCGGATGCCGTGGGAAACCGACGGCAGGAACTGGCACACACGGGACCGGGTTGATCGCAAGGGAAACGCCTGCCGCTGGGACGGCGAAATCCTCGCCCGCGTCGTGGACCGCATCCACGAACTCGGCGAGTTCAGCGAAACGGACTGGAACTCGCGAAGCATCGTGGAAATCGCCGCGAAAAAGAAAAGCAGCGGCTGGTTCTTCCACGCAATCACGGCCGAGACATGGCTGCTGAAACTGAAGTTCCGTGTCTATCGGGGCACGTTCCAACGCGACGAACTGGTCGCTCGGCTGCCGCTGAAAACTCTCAACGAGATGGACGGTCTGCCGGTCTACGGGAATGAGGCCCGCGTCAAGTGCCGCTCGTCGCGAGGGCCGTGGCAGGAAGTGGAGATCCGAATTCACAGCCTCGATGAAATCGACCGGCCTGAATTCTGGAGTTTCCTCGAAGAAGCGGTCCGGGGGTTCTTTCGTTTTTCCTCGCAGCCCGCCGCGAATATTGAAGAACACATGCCCTGGAAAAAGATGGGCGAGAAATGGCACTTGCTGCGAAAGGGGTTCCCGCCCGGAAAACGCATTGAATGGGACGCCGAAATCCTCGAATCCCTGTGCGACCTGATCCAGAAGGTCGAACCCAAGGCGCAGTTCCTCTGGAACAACCAGCAGGTCGTCCGCGTGTACCTCCCGAGTCTGCGGGACCCGTGGCTGAGCCTGCTGACCAAGCGGCCCGACGCGCTCGTGCTGGCGCTGCACGTGCCCAAGAACGGAATCGCATTGGGGCGGGTCTCGCAACTGGGATTCGACCGGGAACTGGATGCAACGCGTCCCGATTGCGACATTATCCGGCTGATGTTCTGCGGCAGCGAGGATCTGCAACGGGGAGATCTGCGCGAGTTGCTGCTGGAACACGTGCGGATCTGCAACTCTGCCGCGGAACAGACCGCGGACCAATCCAATAAAGGCCGGTTTTCAAAGTAGTCTTACTCACGATCGACGAGATCCCGCAGCCATTCGGAACGTGCGTGAACCATGACCGAGTCCCTCCTGTCACCGGCATTCCTGTTTCGCTTCGCGGTCCCCTGCCAGCATCTGGGCTCCCCGTGCGACTCGGCGCCCGCGACACTCGACCCGCGGTACCGCCTGCTCAGTTTCGGCGCATTCGAGCAACAGCGGCAATTCGCCGACCTGCGGGTCGGCTGGCACGAGAGCGGCCTGGTATTCGACCTCCACGTCACCGGCAAGAAGCAATCGCTCTGGTGCCGGCAGAATCGCATGGAGGAGAGCGACGGAATCCGTCTCTGGATCGACACGCGCGATGCACACAGCGTGCACCGCGCCACCCGATTCTGCCACTGCTTCATCTGCCTGCCCGCCGGTGCCGAGGGACGGCTCAACCAACCCGTGTGCTCGATGCTGCCCATCAATCGGGCTCGAGAGAATCCCCGCCCCGTCGAGCCCCGCGAACTCCAACTGCGAAGCCAGACGCGACGCGACGGCTATCATCTCCAGGTAAGCGTTCCCGCCGCCGCACTCACCGGATACGATCCGGCCGAACAACCGCGTCTGGGTTTCTTCTACGCAGTCGTCGATCGCGAACTCGGCACACAGACATTCAGCGTCGGCGAGGAGTTTCCGTATCCGGAAGACCCGAGCGTCTGGGGCACGCTGGAGCTCTCACAAAGCGGCACTAAGCGGACGCCTCGAAAATCGACCTGACGACGCGAACTTCGACGGCGGGAGACGTGTCTACCGAGTCGTGGGAGCGCGGCAATGATCCATATCGACGGTTCGTACGGTGAGGGAGGCGGGCAGATCGTTCGATCTTCTCTGTCCCTGTCGCTCGTAACCGGCAAGCCGTTCACGATCGCCGGAGTTCGGGCCCGACGCAGGAAACCGGGCCTGCAGCAACAGCACCTCGCGGCAGTTCGAGCCGCGGCACGGGTCGGAAACGCTGAAGTGCGGGGAGCCGAATTGGGCTCCACCCGTTTTTCTTTCCAGCCTCAATCCGTCCGGCCCGGAGATTACACGTTTCGCATCGGGACGGCCGGCAGCACCATGCTCGTACTCGAAACGCTGCTTCCCGCGCTCATCTGGGAGAACGGCCCGTCCGCCGTCTGCCTCGAAGGAGGCACCCACAACCCGTTCGCTCCGCCTTACGACTTCATCGCGAACACTTACCTGCCCGTTTTACAGCGCATGGGCAGTCGAGTGACACCCCGGCTGGAACGATACGGATTCTATCCGGTTGGAGGAGGACGAGTCGCAGTGTCCGTGGACGGCACGCCCCTCATGCGAGGCATCAGACTTCTCGAGCGAGGCGATTTTGCCGACGGCCGCGTGCGGGCCGTCGTGGCCAATCTCCCCGAACATATCGCTCGGCGCGAGTGCGATGCACTGGCCCGCCTTTCCGGATGGGCCGAAGACTGCTTTCAGGTCGAGCAGGTGACGCAAGCTCACGGTCCAGGCAATGTGGTGCTGATCGAACTGCACTTCGCCGAAATGACCGAGACGATCGCCGCGTTCGGTCGAAAAGGCGTTCCCGCCGAGGAGGTTGCCCGGGAGGCCTGGCTTGAAGCGGAGGCCTTTATGGCGTCGGACGCGCCGGTGGGAACACACCTGGCCGACCAGCTCATGCTGCCAATGGCTATCGCCGCCTCGCACGGCTGCAGCAGTGCCTATCGCACGCTTCCGCTCAGCGAGCACAGCCGGACGCACCTCGCTGTCATCGACCAATTCCTCGACGTCCAGACGTCCGTGGAACAGGATGGCTCGGAGTGCGTGGTCACGATTTCGCCACGAGATGAAGGACGGCATACCGGCCCTTCGGCCGCCTGAACCGTTCGATCCGGCATCTGAATTCCTCAGAACGTGCCTGGTGCCACCGGCGAAGAAGAAATGCGTTGTGCCACGTAGCCGCGTCTCTCCGAGACGCG
>CAIPEB010000311.1 GCA_903863885.1 uncultured Planctomycetaceae bacterium
CCAACACTCGCCATATCGTGATGCGTACCGTCTGCCAACCGCAGCCGAACAGCCTGCCGGTTGCCAGCCAAGTGCCGACACGCTCCAAGGGGCGGCCGCGACAGGCTCAACGCCCCGCCGCGCGACCAATCGCTCGAAACCCCTTTAAACACTGAACTTAGTGGAACTCTCGGAAGCCGGTAAGAATAGCGGCCTGCAACCGAGGTGTCAAGTTGGCATAAGTCAGGCCGGATCGGGGAGTTGGCGCAAGACGGGCCCGTCCAAAAAGCGAACCGGGCCTGTCAAAGCGAAGCCAACAGAGCACGCACGAGAACGCCACCCGGGTTCGTTCAAGAAAGCAGTTCAGGACGGATGAGCAAATGCGACACCGCCCCCAGATCGGCACAAACAGCCGTCGTGACAGCACTGCGCGAGACAAAGTGACGACTCGCGGTCGCCTTTGTCAGAGCGAATCGCGGTCTGGCAACGTGGCGTCACTCCGCAAACCGGGTGACGACGACGGCACTCGCCTGGGATTGCGGCGAGTAATTCACGTTGATAAACGAGTCGCCGGCACGATCCTCAGCGGAAGCCGGGCGAATCGGGCAGTCAGGGTCCGGAGTGCAATAATTGCGAATCGGAAACAGGCGGTCGTGAACCAGTGCCAGGACGCTGGAAATGAATTCGACGATGGCCCCCCCGGCCCCCAGATTCCCAAAGTAACTCTTGGCAGCCACCACCGGCGGCACATCTCGGCCGAAAACCCGAGCAAAGGCAGCGGCTTCCTGCGCATCCCCCACGGTGGTGCCAGCCCCGTGCGAGTTCAGATGGCCTATCTGGGCCGGCGACAATCCGGAGGTCCTCAGAGCGTGCCGCAACACGGTTTCAACCGCCTGATCGCATTGCCCCACGCCATCGGATCGCATGTGTGCACACGAGCCGTACCCGATGACTTCGCCGAGAATCCTGGCTCCGCGAGCGCGCGCCGTATTCAGTTCCTCGAGCACCACAGCGCCCGCCCCTTCGCCAAGCACCATGCCGCAGCGGTTGCGGTCAAACGGACGGCACAATTCGGATGGATCGCCATCGCCGAGAGCCAACTGTTCCTGGAGCGCCACATGCACCGTTCGGATCGGATGAATCCGCGTCCCCGTTGCTCCGACGACGACCGTGTCTGCGTTGTTGCGGGCGATTGTACAATAGGCCTCGCCCAGCGCCAGATTGGCCGACGCCTCTCGCTGAGTGATCGAATTGCTCGGCCCGCGCAGATCGTTGTAAATCGCAATATGGCTGGCCGGCATGTTCGGCAGATACTTCAGCAGCCAGAGCGGCGTGACCTTAGGCAACCCCTGCTCCGCCCAGCGGTCAAACTGAAACTTGCCGTCCTCCATGCAGTGGCGGATCGCTTCGGTGAACTCCTCGGGCACCGTCATGATGTAATCGGAACCGTAGCAGCAGCCCGTGCGGTCACAGTCGTATCCGCCCGGCTTGAGCCCGGCGTCCTGCAATGCGCGCTGCGCCGCCGCGACCCCCATCTGAATCTCGCGGCTCATCACTTTGAGCCCCTTGCGAATCGTCTTCTGCTGCGACGAATCGAGCGTGCCGAAGTCCTGTATATTCCCGCGGAAATCCCAGGCCTCCGCGCCGTAACTGATGGGCAGGTATTGAGTCGGGATACTCTGAAGCGGCCGGACGCCGCTGCGCCCGCTCGTGAGACTTTCCCACAGCTGCTCCTGGGTGTTGCCCAAGGGGCTGACCAGACCAATCCCGGTGATGACGATCCGACGAGGCGATGACAAAGGCATTTCCCGCCTGTTCTTCCTGGAATAAGCACTCACACAACCGCAGCGTCACGAATTTCTGCGATTTGGAATCAGCAATTTGGATCCTGCGTCAAGGTGCAACCTCACTGCTTCCGCATCGCGCATGCATCCCGAAAACGCGTCCAATTTGGTTCGCATTCTAAAACGAGGTTTCGCCAGCGTCGAGACGTCGGCGCCCCCCAGTTCCTGGTGGACGCATCGTCCTTCAGGCCCGGCTCTTCAGGCTTGCCTCAATATCTCCCTCGAGTATTGGGCACGGGCTCGGTGGCTGTCCTCTGCGGTTCGGCCAGCGTCTGGCTGGCCTTGCCTCGGCATTCGACAAACAGCAGCGCGTCGGCCCGCCCGGAATCCGACAGGAAACTGGGGAGCGAAAACGCGGGCTTGTCGTTGTTCGGAGTCGCCACGACGCCGCAACTGAGCAACAGCACCTGGTCAGTCGGCCAGCGGAACCGCTCGTGCAGTCTCCAACTGACCATCTGCGGCACCTGGATCTGCACGGATTGCCGTTGCATGTTGACTGCCGGCACGTCAATCGTCACCGGCACCATCTTCTCCACCTGATCGATGTAGCACTTGATCACCGCGTCGACAGTGCGCTGATCCCGCGACATCAGCGGACTGATCTGCAGCGAATAACCTTCCTGAACCTGGCCCATCTCCAGTTCGTATCCCGGCAACGAGTTCTCGCGCAACCGCACAGAACGAGCATAATTGCGGGGCTTCAACTGCGACAGGGTCGTGGACTGTCCGTTCTGGATCACCACGTTCGGATTGCTCTGTTCGCGGAAGTCGGGGCGCGCCCTCAGATCGTTGATCAGCATCACGGCGCTCTCTTTCGACAGCAACCACGCCTCGATTCCCGGCGATTGGACCTGAACGGGACGCATCAGCGTCAAAGCACGGCTGCGCCAGCCGGGACTCGATACGGACATCAAATACAGGCCGAAAGACTGCGAATCCGCCTCGGTTACCACGAATCGTTCGACGAGATCCTGCACGAGCTTCTGCATTTCCGGCGTATGGTAGACGGTCAACGTATCACGATTGGCGCTTAATACGCCGAGCGGTTCGGAAAACCAGACCTCGGTGCCTGTCTCCCGCAGAATCCAATCCACGATCGCCTGCTCGGGACGCGCCGTCGTGGTCACTCGCGACGTGTACGGGCTGATATCGTATTCGCGCCACTGCTGCCCTTGATCATTCGGCAGTGTCCCTTTGCCCTTGGTGACTCGCAGCTCCACCGGCGGATTCTCCGCTGCTGCCGCTGCCGCAGGTGCCGCAGGGCCAGCAGCCGCTGGTGCAGTTGGAGCAGTCGGCGCCGCCGTCACTGCGGGGGCCGCCGCCGGAGCAGCCACCGTGGCCGGCGCGGGAGCAGCCGGCGCACTTACGGCCGCCGCTGGCGCAGCCGTCTCGGCTGACGCTGCCGCCGGCTGATCCGAAGCCCGAAAAGTCGTCTGCTGAGCCTCCGATTTGCCGGCCCCCAGCATCAGGACGAAAATCGCCAGCAAGACTGGCCCCTGCGAGAATCGTGCGCGCCGCACATCCATGTCGTCACACATCCCGGCCGCTCCTGTATGAACACCCTGGAATTCCGCGGCTCGGCCCTTTCCAGACGCTGGCGGGCAACTGGAACCGAGACCCACGGAGGGCGCGGAGTATAGGGGATTTTCGGCCAAACGAACAAGATCGTTTCTGCTAGCTCACTCGCGCGAGCGCACGGTCGATGCGAGCAATCGAATGGTCGCGTCCCAGGAGGGCCATTGCGTCGAACATTCCCACCCCCACCGACTTGCCCGTGACAGCCAGCCTCAGCAGGTGGATCACGTCCCCGATCTTGATTTGCTCCTCGTCCACGAACTGGCGCAGGGCTGCTTCGGTCGCCGCGGCATCAAACGGAGCCAGTTGCACCAGTCGATCGCGAAATCGACGAAGCAGGTCCGCGGCCCCCGGCTGAGAAAACCGCTTCGTGAATGCCTTTTCATCGAACTGCAGGTCTGCATCCGATACGAAAAACTCCGTGAACTCGAGGATATCGCCAGCCGTCTTGATGCGGTCCCCCGCCGCCTCGACGACCCGCTCGATCCGGTGCCGCTCGCCGTCGCTCGCGGGCGTTCCTACCAGCCCGGCCCGCTGCAGATAGGGCGACACCATGTCGCATTTCTCCGGCGCCGGCAGTGCCTGCATGTAGCGGCACTGGAAAGCCCAGAGCTTCTGCGGATCAAAGCTCGCGGGGCCCTTGTTCACGCGATCCAGCGAGAAGTGCCGCACCATTTCTTCCCTGGTGAAGGTCTCTGTCCGATCGTCCAGCGACCAGCCGAGGAGTACGAGGTAATTCAGAATCGCGTCCGGCAGATACCCGACGGCCCGGTAGAAGTCGACGATCACCGGATTGAACGTATCGGGCGACGTGGCCATGCGCGCCGCCGACGCCACCTGCTGGCCGTGTTCGCAGAGCTTTTTGAAATCCTGGTTCTTGAGATACTGATTGAGCTTCCTTTTGCTCAGTTTGTTGCTGCTGCCCGGCTCTGCCACATAGGGCAGATGGGCATATTGCGGCAGCGAAAATCCCAATCCTTGGGCGATGAAGATCTGGCGCGGCGTGTTCGAAAGATGCTCCTCCGCTCGGATGACGTGCGTGATCCGAAAATCCGCGTCATCCACCACGTTGGCCAGATGATACAGGCAGGTCCCGTCCGCGCGCTGGATCACGTGATCCTGCTCGTTCGACCAGGCAAACTCCATCGGGCCGCGGATGAGATCGGGAAAACGACAGAATCCCTCGCGGTGCATCTTCAA
>CAIPEB010000312.1 GCA_903863885.1 uncultured Planctomycetaceae bacterium
AGGACTTCATTGCCCACCGGAAGTACCCGCCATCGATGCAGGAGCTGGCCGATGCCATGGGCATGAAGCCGGCCAGCGCCCACGGGCTGGTGAACCAGCTGGAGCGGAAGGGCTACGTGCAGCGGGAGCCGAAGAAGGCGCGGAGCCTGGCGGTCCTCCGGCAACCGCAGGAACCCACCAACGAACTAATGCCGGTGCCGCTCGTCGGGAACGTGGCGGCCGGGCCGCTGATGCTGGCGGAAGAAAACATCCTCGGAGAAGTCCTTGTGGAGAGCAACCTCGCCCGACGCGGGCGGTGTTTTGCCCTGAAAGTCGCGGGCGAGAGCATGAAGGGCGCGGGCCTGCGCAATGGATACATCGTGATCGTGCGTCAGCAGCCCGTCGCCGAAAGCGTCGCGATGCGGACCGCACTGGAGTACGTCATTGGCTGTCCCGCCGGCAAGACGCCGAGCCCGCGAACCGTCGGCAACCGCCTGCGGCACTTTCGACGTCGGGTGGTGAAGGAAGTCTATCTCGACATTAAGGCCAACGAATACGACCGGGGTGGTTCGGTGTGGAGGCTGCACCACGCAGCACCCCCCTTGTAGTTCAAAAACTGCGACTCTGCGACTCTGCGACTCTGATTCAAGCCGCCGCTGGAAATTGAGATAGAAAAATATACATGAACGGGAGTGATATTTTTTTTATTGAGATATGAGTAATGGCTGGATTGAGAGTCGCAGAGTCGCAGAGTCGCAAGAATAAGCCTCTTCACCCACCCCAACGACGGGTCCTCGGACGGAAAGCGTCGCGTCCGATGCCCGGCGGGAACAATCGCAAACCAAATGACAGTTTCTTAGTTGTACATGGTTGGACTTCCATGGAGCAGTCAACTGGCCAAAATGTCATCCGCATCACGCACCTTCGCGACTGCCTGGGGATCGCGTACCAGCATGTCGTCCAAAGCGATGAGCCGATCATCGTCCAACGGTACAACCGGCAGGATGTGGCCCTCGTTCCGCTTTGGGAATGGGAGTTTCTCAAGCGGGTTGAAGCCGCGATCCGTGCTGGAAAGCGGCCGTGGGAAAAGGAACCGGAAGATGACACGGAGTGCTACGCCGACGAATCCGATGTTTCGCGACCGTGAGGTCACGTTCGGGTTTGCGGCAATCTCTTGTTCGTGAAGTGAGGCCATATGTACGAAGTCGACAGTCTTGGAAACGCAGTCGATTGGAACGTGGCTGCCGTCGAAGCTGCGGATCGCATTCACGCACATCGGCTTGCGGACCACAACGGTGCTGCCGGTTGGTGGAAGCCGGGGATCTTCGTTGCATTCGGCAACGACGGATATTCAACGGATGAGAATTCACGTGCTGCGGTGGATCTGCTTCGCCAACGGCTGGAAGATCGAAAGATCACGGAATTGGGGTTCGGCGTCGACTCCAACGGCGGCTACACGTGGGCCATGCTCGTACAGACCGAAGATTACTTGTTGCACGACGCAGTTGTCGTGGAACTCGCGGCAATGGTGACGGAGGCGAGAAGGATTGCCAAAGGTGTCGGGTTCGACGCGAAGGATGAAAACTGGGAGGCGTACAAAGGTGTTCAAGGCCTGTTCGAGCCGCGTGACCTGGACGAAATAGTTGACGCACTTGGCGATGACGAGCCGCCAGCGGAAGACGCATGAATCCGCCGACGGCTAGCTGGATGTTCACCGCACGTCGAGGTAACTGTGTCAGGCGTCGCGGCCGTCGCGACGCGGAACCGAAACCTGACAGCGGAGAACGAAAGATGGCAGCGACAAAGAAAACCAACGCCAAACCCGAACGTAAACTCAGCCAGATGGCTGCCGCCATCCAGGTGCTCGGCAAGGCGAAGGAACCGTTGAGCTGCAAAGAACTGGTGGACGCCATGACGAAGCGTGGCCTGTGGTCCTCTCCCGAAGGCAAGACGCCGGAAGCCACGCTTTACGCATCTATATTACGCGACCTGCGGAAGGGGAAGGATTCCCGGTTCCAGAAAGCGGCACCCGGCCGCTTCACGCTGAACAAGTAGTGTCGCAACGCGAACCGCCGGGGTGCAGCGAACACCTCGGCGGTTCTCACCACAACCACCCTTGCGTGAAAGGGAAAGTCATGGCTGACCGAAATTCTACACCCACCAACGGCCACCGCATCCCGGCCGTCGGTTACATCCGCATGAGCACCGACCGCCAGGAGCACAGTCCCCAGCGGCAACGCAAAGAGATCGAACGACTGGCCGACCGCGAAGGCTACCGCATCATCAAGTGGTACGAGGACCACGGTCTGACCGGCACCGAGTCGGCGAACCGACCCGAGTTCCAGCGTCTGCTACAGGACGCCAAGCGAGGCCGGTTCGAAGCGATCCTGCTCTACGAACAAAGCCGCTTCTCCCGTGAGGACATCTTCGACGTCATGTTTCATTGGCGGCTACTGCGGGAGGCCGGCGTCGAGATCGTCACTTGCCAACGAGGCCGTCTGCGATTCGACAACCTTGGCGGCATTATCACCGCGATCGTGGACCAACACGGTGCCCGCGAGGAATCAGTGAAGCTAGCTGCCCGCGTCGTCAGCGGCCAGCGGATGCGAGCCAGCCAGGGGAAGCGGGTGGGTGGCATCGTGTTCGCCTACGATCGCGAGTACTACGATGAACGCGGCAAGTTCGTCCGTCGCGTCCACTTCCGCGATCGGTTCCGCAAACCGCCGATGTGGACGTCGCGGCTCGTACCATCCGACGACGCCGACGCGGTGGCAGGCCTGCAATGGTCGTTCGAAGCGATCCGGCAGGGGCATAGTATCTGCCACGTCGTTCGCGGACTGAACGAACGCGGCTTGACCACGACCTACGGCAAGCGGTTCATCTACAGCACCGTCGAGGGAATGCTGGGAAACCCTGCCTACGCCGGTGTTCTTCAAGCGGGTAAGTACTCCAGAGGCAAGTTCTGCCGGATCAGGGACGAGGGAGTGATCGTCGTCGAGAACGCACATGAGCCGTTGGTGTCGCCGGACGAATTCGCCGAGGTACAGGCTATCCTAGCTCGCCGCAGTCGCCGTCATGAGCGATCACAACTCGGCACGTATCTGCTGAGCACGCTGATCACCTGCGTCCACTGCGGCAACCCGATGTACGGCGTGCGTCGCAAGTGCCGCGACGAGAAACGGCCGCAACATTTCTACCAGTGCTGCAATGCACCGCTGCATCCACGCCACGATCCCAACTGTCCGCACCCGGCCGTCCGCGTGGATCGACTGGAACCCTTCGTGCTCGATGTCCTCCGGCGTTGCATTTTGGAGACCAACGCCGCCGAACGGGTCAAGGACGCCATCGTGCGAGCCAAGTCGCGTCGCGTGAAACTGATATCCGCCGACGAGAGGCGTCTCCAGACCGTGCGGCAGAAGATCGAACGCGGCACCGAGAATCTCGCGTTGGCCAGCCGTGAAGACTTCACCGCCATCTCGAACCTGCTAACGAAATGGCGGGAAGAGGAAGCGGAACTGGTCGACCGGGTCGAACGACACAAAAGCCAACTCGAGCCAATTCCCGAAGCCTTGGATGTCATCGCCAAGTTCGGCGACCTCGGAACAAAGTTGCAGCAAGCCGATCGCGTGAAACTCGCACATGCGGTGAAGCAGACCGTTGCCTCGATCACCATTGGCATGCGAGAGGCCAAGACCGGCGAGATTACGCACATCGAGTACTTCGGTGAGTTGCGGCTGCACGAGGCCTTACGCACCAACCCGATTCCCCTCCCCGACAACGTCATCGGACGCCGCAAGGTCTGGCGTGACATCGGCGATTTGGTCCGCCGGTCCGATCACCCGTTGCACCTAGCCGACTTCTGCAAGCACATCGGCACGAAGGACATGTCGCGGGCTGCCCACCACGTGCGGCGAGCCGAGAAGGCGGGATTGATGCGAAAGATCGGGTGGGTCGGCGGGTGGGTGGCGATGGAGTAGGTACGCTGTTCCGGCTCGTCGAGCCGCCTGATGTGGCTCCGCATGCTTGGCGGTGTGGGGCCGGGCGGGGAGCTCCCCCCGGGTACGCAAGAACGGCAGCCGTCACCGGGCCGCCGGAGAGCACTCTCCATTGGCAAACCGCGCGGTCGGCGGCTCCGTGTGGACGGCATTGTTCTGCCATTCTCGCTCGATTACGTCGCAGGTGCAAATCGTCATTGAACGCCAACCCACCGTCCCCAGCGATTGCGTTTACGGTAGGCAATTAAACAGTCCCCGTTTAGTTCATAGTAAATGTTGTCACGTGCAATCCATAATCGATTGCATTTTGGGCAACGATAGCACCATTCGGAAATCTGTTGTATCGGGTTACGTTCGCGTGTCAGTATGTCCTCGTATTTGTAGTCATTCGACTTGCATTGGCCACAAGAACAGGGAGGCCGATCATTGTTAAAGCCACCGAAAACGACAATCACGACGACAACGAACATCGCCATCAAAGCAAACGGCGAAAGTCCAATCGCTGAAGCAATTAGGACTGAAGTCGATACGCTCGTGCCAAACACAAAG
>CAIPEB010000313.1 GCA_903863885.1 uncultured Planctomycetaceae bacterium
AGAAACGGCCGGACGTCGGGCACGTCCGCGTGGAGTTCGGCGTTCGGCGTCTCTCTGACAAGTTCCGCGAGCCATGATGGGGGCCGCCGCCCGACCAATTGCAGACGGGCAGTCGAATCCCGGAGGAGTACTGCCGGAAAAATCCGGGTAAGCATCAGTTCGGCGGCGTCCAGGTTCGGACGCCAGTCGAGGCTGCCGAGCATGAGTATTATCTTTTTCCGCGAGACATCGGCGTTGGGGTGAAAGAAGTCGACGTCCACACCGTTATCGACCACGGCAACATGAGTGGCGCCGAAACGGCTGTGGGCAATTCCGGAGTCGTTGTCGCTCACGGCGATCACGTGCGACATGTGCCCGAGTACGCGACGCTCAAATCGCTCGCACTTGCGCCACTGTTGCCTGATGTACCACCGCTTGAGCGGATTCGTTTCGTTTTCGTGGTAGCGCTGCCAGATAAGTGATTCCACCTTATGAGCAACAACGACTTGATTGGAGGGGTGCTGTCCGTCGGGCAATCCTGTCGGGCCGCCGGGGCCGTCGTCGAGCACCCGGAGATTCTCGGCATAGGGGGTCCATTCGCAATGCCATACGTCGGGCCGGTAAGCCAACTCGTAACTGCGAATCACCTCCATCATCTCTCGACTGTGATGAATCTGCACCGAATATGGCAATGAAGATGCGAGGTTCGCCAGCAGACGTCCGTAAAACTCAAAGCCGCTCTTGCGGGGAAAGCGATGGGGAACCGCCACCGTGTCGATGCCCAGTGACCGGAAGTGTTCTTCGGCCTTAGCACTTTCGCTCGCGTTTTCTCCACGGTGATAGATGTAACCGATATGATGTCGCCGGGCCAAACGGCTGACGAGGTTGTAGGTTCGGATTCGCTTGCCGGAATTCAGCGGGTAGGGTAGTTCCTCCTCGATGATGGCGACGTGCAGTCGCTTCGTGTCGGGCATCGGCTCGAGAAGCAGTGGTGAGGTTATCATATGGCTCTTCTATCCGATTGATGGCACGTGGCTTCAATAAGGACCGCCGGATCGAGGCAACCGGTAGGGTCGCAATCGCGGCCCGTTAACTGGACAACTGGAATCCTCGCCACGGTCGACATGCCTCGATGAGTAACCCAATCCCCGCAGCGACGTGTACCGTAAGAAACACCAGTGGCAGCCAGGGAAGCAGCCGGGGTTCGCGAAAGTGCTGCGAGATCCATATCGAAACGAGCAGTACGATTACGCCATAGGTTGCGAGGACGCCGAGGCAGGCGGGCAGCAACGACGGCCAGAGCCATGCCGCCAGCGGAAGCGTGACGCAGCCGCTCACGAAGACTGCGGGCAACAGCGTCTTGATGCCAAGCGTATCCGGGTGCTTGCGCAACAGGCGAATCCGTCCGCGACCGTAGCGGACAAGTTGCCGGAACAGCCCATGGAGGCTTCCGCGGGGCTCGTACCGCACGGCAACTTCCGGCTCGAGATAACAACAGAGGCCCGCTTTGTCGCAACGATGATTGAATTCGTAGTCCTCGCACGCGTCGAAAGACTCGTCGAAATAGCCGACGCGCGCAAACACCTCCCGGCGATAGGCCACCGCTACGCTGCCGGCCGGCACAAATTGCGGCCGTGAGGAGTAGACAAACGAATCGGGATGGTGGCCCAGACGAGAGGACCGGGCCCTCGCGATGGCCTTCTGCAAAGTCGTCGCGTGGGTCATGCCGAGCGGCTGTGGACGTCCCACGCAGTCTGCTCCGCTGACTTCGAAAGCCCTCACCAGGTTTTCAAGCATCCGGTCGTCGGGCATCTCGCAATGACCGTCGACGATCAAGATGATTTCGCCACGCGCGTGACGAATGCCGATGTTGCGCGCGGCGCTTGAGAGTCGTTTTCGATTGCTAAGCAGGACTATGTTTCCACAACGCGTCGCAAACTTCCTGACGAGGTCGCTGGTTCCATCCGTCGATTCTCCGTCGACGACGATGACTTCGAATTTGCTTCGGTCGTATTGCTGGGTCATTAACTGCCTCAACGTCTTCTCAATCGACCGAGCTTCATTGCGGATTGGCACCACGATACTGATCGTCAGATTTGTCTTGGAACGTGTTTCAGAATTCAGTCTTCCCTCGGGGAGAGTCGGCCCGGCAGAGCCGGAGAGGGCGAACTGCCCCTTCCCGGACGCTATCGTGTCCGACTCTCCCACGTTGGGGGAGGTTGGATTGCTTTCTACTAACACGTTCTCAGGAGCGGCAGCCTTCGGAGGCACTGTGGAAGCGTCGACAGGAGAGACTGTCGAACCGTTTGGAATCGTCGCGGATACCATGACGTCCACCTCGGTGGGGCGATTGGAGGTCATACGACCTGCGGGGTGGTCGGCGAACGCCGCCGGGACGGTGCCGCAGGTTGTGTTGTCTCAGGCAATTCCGACAACACTGCATCGGACAGTGTGCCGAAGCGAAAGCGTGTGAGCAGAGCGTCGAGTTTTCGATCGGTTGATGCGAGGTTCACGTAGTGGCGGAATTTCGACCTTCGCGATGCCGCGTGGATTCGCGGCTGATCGGGGTCTATTTCCCAAGGGTGTACGTAGAACATAAAAGGTTTGCGCGTGGAGCGATTGAACCACCGCAGGCAGAATGATGTCCACCGCAACGGATACAGTCGGAAATACCCGCCACCGCTTATGGGAATGTTCACTCTACACATGCGGAGCACTGCGGGCGGGAATTCGACCAGCGAACCGGCGCTCGTCGATACGCGATAAGGATGGCGAGGAGCATTCGGAATCCCATAACGATCGTGATAGATAGGGAACACGCTGCTGTCGATTGTGAAGCCTTCTTCGATCAGTATGGCGTGAGCCCAACGGGTAATGTTCGTGATCGAGAAGCTCGCGGCCCGGTACGCTGTGGGGCGCACGTTGGCTGCGTCCTCGATGGCCCGGATTGATTTGCGCAGGTCTGCGTGGAACTCCTCGGGCGTCTGGTTGTAAATCAGCTGATGCCAGTAACCGTGGCAGGCGATTTCGTGGCCTCTCGTGCGGATTTCGCGAACCATTTGCGGAAATCGCTCGGCGATCCAGCCCAGGATGAAGAACGTGGCCCGCACCTGATGGCGGTCCAACAGGTCAAGCATCCGCTGCGTGTTGCGCTCGACACGGCTCGGGTACTCGCCCCACCGCTCGCGCGGGATGTGCTTCTCGAATGCGGTGACCTGGTAGTAGTCCTCGACGTCAACCGTGAATGCGTTCAGGATGGCGTTCATGGGAATGGGGTTACCGTTTCATGGTTGTGTGGGATCGACTGCCGGATTCCGCAGCCCCCAGGGCGTTGCCCTGACCGGGATGATTTACCAAGGAGTGGCTATGAAGAGACATCATCCCGGCTGGGCTGCGGTACTCGGCTCGCGGTCACCTCGGCTTGGGGTGGCGCAGGATTCGGTGTCAGCGAGCGAGAGCGTCTCGGGCGACGCAATCCGGCGTCGTCGGTGCTTGCGTTTGGACGGCCTGCGATGGGTGGGAGCGGCGACCTTTTTGCCGCTTGTGGGATGCAGGCCTTCCAGGTGCGGGGCTTCTAGCCACGGTCCGAGGCCGGTCGCGATACTCAAGAGACGCACCGGAATCTTGAATAGGCGGGCACCCGTGTAGAAGAGAATCCGCAAATCCATCCAAAGCGACGCGTGCTCGATGTAGCGGACATCGACGGCGAGTTTGCGGCGCACGCTTTGAAGATCCGAGTCGGCGGGCAGGCCAAGCTGCGCCAAACCTGTCACGCCCGGGACGGCCAGCAACCGGTGTTCGTAGCCCGGGATCATCTGGCGGAGCACCACGACGAATTCCGGGCGCTCGGGGCGCGGACCGACCAGCGACATTTCGCCCTTGAGCACATTGAACAGCTGCGGCAGTTCGTCGAGATGCAGGCGGCGGAGCATGCGGCCCAGCCAAGTGGTACGCGGGTCGTCCTGCTTGGCCCAGACCGGGCCGCTGCCCGCCTCGGCGTCCACGTGCATCGAGCGGAGTTTGTACATCGTGTAGGCCCGGCCGTTACAGCCGACCCGCTCTTGTTTGAAGATGGCCGGGCCTCGCGAGGTGAGTTTGATGAATGTGGCGAGCAGGCCGATCAAGGGCAAAACGGGGATCAAGAGCATCGCTGCCAGGATGCGATCCATGGTCATCTTGCGTGCAAGGTAGGCGGAAACGGGCACTTCGGCCGGGACCGGTGAGCCCTCGTTGCCCACGGTGCAATGAGCACTCCGTTTCAATCTCTGCGAGTCAATTGCGTCCATGGTGGGGTCTCAACAAAACTGTGAGGGAGGGACGATGCAGCAGGAATTGCGACGGTATCCGGGTTTCTTTAGGAAGCCCCGTCGGGGCTTGCGCTGATTTGATTGAGGGCGATTGCCCCGGGGGCGGCGCAGTGCTCTGCCCCGGGGCTGACATCGGGGCACCCCGGTCGGGGTTGGCCTGCCCGATCCCGTGTACACATCGCCACCGATCATGCGCCGATCAAGCTAACGGAGTGGTGTTGTGACCGAATCGTCACGATCAGAACATCTTCCTGGCCGCGGGGAGGAAGGCCATGAGGAATTCACGACAGGGGTCCGGCGTGTCGGGGGAAGGTTCCGCACGCAGCACGCTCTGGACCTGGATCTTGTACAGGTAGGGTGACCGGACGAATTCCGTCCTCGCGTTGTCGGGTGCCGACCATTTGCCGTCGGGGCTCCAGGCCCAATACGAGCGCACGTAGCCTCCTTCGAGCGATTTCGACTCGAACGTTGCCATCCAGAATTGGCCGAACCGTTCTTTGTCGCTGGATTGCAGCGTGACCCGCGCGCGTCCGCCGACCTGGCGGAACGCGCGCGACGAGAAACACACTTCGGGCGTGTGTTCCGCGGTGGGGCCCATCGGTCCGACAATGACGAACACGGAAGCCTCTTCGCCCGATTCTTCGTTTTCGTAGGTGGCGACGAATTGTCCCACGGATTGCAGCATGCGTGCCGAGGTCTCGCCGAGTTGGTCCTGGGACTTCAGTCGCCATTTGCCGAGGGCGGAGGGGACGCATTGTTCGAGGCGTTTTCCGGCCTCTTTCAGTTCGTTGGTGACGCCCCATCGATTGGACAGGTGGCCCTGGATGACGCCCGCCGCCAAGGTGACGCCCAATGCGATCGCAATGCCGAGGATGGAGGTGAGACGTTTCATGGCTGGTTTAAGATGGGTCCGTGGGTCGTTTGAATTGAATCAACCTTTTTTCGGCGGGAGAGATTTTCTCAGGTCCGCGAGCATTTTCTGGTCGGCGGGAGTGAGGATGTCGCGATCGAATTTGCCTTGTTCGGCTAGATCGAATGCGGCGCGTGCCTTGTCATCCTGGCCCATCTTGAGATAGGCGACTGCCAGGTGGAATTGATGCCGAGGATCCGGGCGGGGCACCGAGGTCGCTTTCTCCAATAACGGGATCGCCTTGTCGGCCTGCTGTTCCCGCAACAGGATCATCGCCTTGGTGTCCCACAGGAAAGGCGAGGCCTGGGGACTGGCATAGCTGAGTGCCTGTTCGACGTACTTCAACGCTTCGTCGGATTTCCCCAGCTGCTCGCCGACGACATTGGCAAGATTGTTCAGCGCGAGGACATGATTCGGCGTTAGCTGGATCACGCGTTGATACAGCGCGATGCACGCTTCGTATTTCTGCTGGACATAGCGCACTGTGCCGATCAGGAACAGTAATTCGCTGTTATCCGGGAACTTCTTTTCGGCATCCGCCAGGAGGGGTTCCGCCAGTTCGTAATCCTGCGGCGTCGGCTTGGACTGCAGCAGCGCTCTGGCCAGTGCCGCGACGGGGACCGGCGAGCTGTCGGTGTGCGAGGCTTCCAGGCACAGGTTGATCGCCCCTTTCGCATCGCCCTGGCGGGCGAGCGACAGGGCCAGCTCGGGGTAGCCGGCGGGCTCGATCTTCACAAGGTATGCATACCAGCGCTGGGCCGCGGCAAACAGATCGAGCTGCGTGTACAGCCGCCCCAGCATGCCGGCCAGTTCCGCGCGGCGGCGCGGGTAGTCTTTGAGCTGCTCCAGCTGTTTCGCCGCATAGCTCTCGACCAGCGGTTCGACTTTCGCCGCCTGGCCCTCTCGGTTGAGCAACAGCGCCCGCAGTCCCACGGTTTCGGCCGCGTCGGGGTTGCGCTGTTCGAGTTGCTTCAGCCATTTGTCGGCCTCGGCCGTGTTGCCCGTATTGATCAGCAACTCGACGTACGGCGCGATGTGCGCTGCGGCCGGCCGGTCCGTATCGACGAGTGCCTTGTACTGTTGCAGCGCGGCCGGCACGTCGCCGGTGGACTCGCAGATTTGCGCCAACAGCAGGCGATCCGCATCGGCAGGCCGTGCGGCGGTGTTCATCATGGCTTCCAGGTTCCGCCGCGCCTCGGCCAGATTCTGTTCACCGCCGCTGCGCAGCAGCATGTCGGTCTTCATGCGACGATCGGATTCGGTGGGATCGCCGCCGGCCTGATCGAGCAGCTGCAACGCTTCCTGAAATCTCGCACGATTCGGGGCGGCGGCCAGCAGGTTAGCGAGCATCCAGCGAGACTGCTGCGGCTCAACGCCCTGTTTCAACATGTCACGCAGAAGACCCTCGGCTTCGCTCAGCGTGGTCTCGTCCCGCATCAGCTGGTCCGCAAGGAACAGCGGAACGGCGGACCAGTTGGGATCGAGCTTGTGTGCCTCGCGAGACAAGGCGACCGACATCTTGCGGTATTCGGAGCGTTTCGGCGGTTCCGACAAGTCCGCCAGACGTGCATAGCCTTGCGACATCACGAACTTCCGCTGCACGTCGGTCAGTTCGGCCTGTTTTTCCAGGGCCTGGAGCGACTCGAGGGCGCGGTCGGGCTGCTTTGAACGCAGGCAATAGGAGAATAAACCCTCGTGGGTTCGCACGTTCTTCGGTTCGAGCGTGACGGCCTTGCGGAACGACGCCTCGGCCTCGTTGGGTTTTTCCGCCGACAGCAGGATGTATCCCAGAGCCAGCTGAGCTGTGCCGTCCTGCGGGTTCTGTTCGGCTCGCCGCTGCGCTGCCTGGAGCGTCTGGCCGACATTGCCCAGACCGGCGGCCACGATCAACTCCAGCAGCGACGACTCGTCCGAGGCGCCAGCGCCGCGGCTGCGAAATTCCTTGAGGCAGGCTTCCGCATCTTCGCCCCGTCCGGCCTCGAACAGCAGCATGATGAGTCGCTGGTAGGTGCCGGCCGAACGGTCGCCAAACGCGATGGCCTGACGCATCGCGCTGACCGCTTCGTCGGTCTTTCCGCTGCGCTGAAGGATAAGGCTTTGCAGCACGTGGGCCGGCGGCCAGTTCGGTCGTTCCTTGACGAGCTTTGCCTGGAGCGTCTGGGCCGCGGCGATCGCCGCGGCGTTGGTGCCGCCGGCACCGGCCAGCAGTCGCCGAGCCTGGTAGTAGTCCGCCAGGATTGTGTTGTCGCCGCCCATCGCGCGGAGTTTGTTCTCCCACTGTTCCGCGGAGGGCAGATCGTTGATGTCCAGTGAAAGTTCGATGATTTCGGCGATCGCGTCCGGCCCCGCCTTGTCGTCCGCCGCGACGATCTTTACGAGGCGCTGCTGTGCGGACCGCGAACCGCCACTGCTGCGATCCAGATTTGCGAGTCCGCGCTGAATTGTGCGTTGATCATCGGCACTCAGCGACGTATCCGCGGCCGCTTTCTCGAAAAGCTGCCTGGCTTCGTCTTTGTGTCCGCGAAGCGACAGCAGGCCCGACCGCAGCAGAAGTCCCGGCACCGGACTGCCGGCGGCATCGGCAATCGCAACGAACTGGCCGACGGCGCGATCGGAGTCCTCGGGCGAATTCAGTTGCTGGTACATGAGCGCGAGTTGCCGCCACATCGGCGCCGAAGGCTGGGGCTTCGATTCGGCGGCGCGCAGTCGCGCCAGCCACTGGTCGCGTTTCGCAGTGTCCGCCGGTGCCCCCGCGGGTTGCGACATTATCTCGACGCCGACCGCCAGTAAATCGACTCGCCACGGCTGGCCGAGGATCTTCCGCAAATCGCTGGTTTCGATCTCGGCAAGGTCCGACTTGACAACGGTCCAACTGCGCTGGTCGGGCGGCAGTGCGGACTGTTGCATGAACCCGGCTTCGGCAGCGAGGAACTTGAGTTCGGCCCGCTGCGTCGCCTCGAGCGCCGGGATTGCAAAGAGGATGCCGTAGCACTGCAGGGCCTCGGCAGGATGACCGAGAGTGACCAGCGATTGCGCGGCGGCGATCAAACTGGACGGGTCGGAATCGGAAGCCTGAGCCGCTGAGCGGAACGCGGCGACAGCGTCTTCCCAACGCTGCAGCGCCACATAGCCCTGGAAGAGCATCCGCTGCGCATCGGCCAGGAAGTTCTCGGTGGGCCGTTCCTTGGTTACGAAATCTTCGAGCTGGCTCGTGGCCGCGGCGTAGTTGCGTTCGGCAAACGAAAACCGGGCCTGCATCAGCTGCTGTTCGCGGCGCAATTGAGTGCGGCTTTCGCGCTCCAGTTTCGGGCTCACCTGTTTGATCGCGGAGTTCAACTGGGCGGTGGCTTCACGCGCTTCGGCAAAGCTGTTCTTGGCGAGGTAACCGCGGACAATCTGCTGCCAGAGCGGCAGGCTGGCCTCGTTTGCCAGGTGTGCGGTGCCCCGCTTCCAGGTCTTCAGCGCCGTATCGATATCGCCCTTGCGGAAGTAGAGCGAGCCGAGTTCGAGGTAGGCCAGCTCGTTGTCCGGTTCCGAGTTCAGAATCAGGTCGTACTGCCTGACGGCCTCCTGAAGGTATTCGTCTCGAGCAGCTTTGCGATCGGCCGCTCGAGAAACACGGATCGCGATGCGCTGCAGATGGTTAGCCACGGCGAAATGGACCCGCACCGACTTGGGCTCGAGTTCCAATGCCTTGCGCAGGTCTGGATCGCCGATGACGGCCGTCGCGTCGGACGAGGCAGTCGGAACGGAATCGTCGGGCGAGAATTGCTGGTGATAGTAGTACCGTGCAAGATAGGCCTCGGCAACTGTGGCGGCGTTCGCCACCAGATCATCCATGACCTGATCCGCGAGCTTCATGCATTCGGCGGTCGTCTTTCCTCGCAGCGAATCGCTCAGGAAATCCTGCTGGCGTCGTTCTCGATAGAGGGACGCGAGAAGGACAGACAGCGGCACATCCGCAGGATTCAACGTTCTGGCCCGCTCGAACAGCAGGTCCAGGGTCATGCCGAGTCGATCGGCTTCTTCGCCCACGGTGGACATTTCGTCCGGCGATCGTCGTTTTGCGGTGTCGGCGACGGCCGGCTTTTCCGGTGCGGCCGCGGGTTTGTCCGCGAGACCGTTGCGGACCTGTGCATAGCGGGAGATGGCCAGCTGTTTCCAGGCCTGAGCGTAGTTTTTTGCGGCGAGCGGCTCTTGTTTCGGAGGCGCGTCGGCTTTGAATGCACGCACCTTGCGAACTTCCTGCTCGGCCTTCTGGAAGCGGCTGGGATCCAGTGCGCCGATTTCGATCAGCAGTTGCGCGCGGCGGCACCGCATCTTATCCACGACGTCCGGGGCAAGGCCGCCGCGGACCTGGGGCCGTTCGGCTAATGCCAGGGCGGTGCCGAAATGCTGGACGGCGCGGGCCTTGCGGTTCTCGGTCTGTGCGGATTTGTCGTAGGATTCCGCGAGATGCTTCCATTGCTCGGCGCTGTCCGGATTGAGTTGCAGGTAGCGGTAGACGTAGTCGGCCGCCTTGGACCACTCGCCCGCCTCTTCGAACCGTCCGGCTTGCACGAGCAGGTCATCGTCAAGGGACTGGACGGAGAAACGGTGCCAGAAGTACAGGCCGGGGGCCGCGAAAGCCAGAACAACCAGCGTCACGACGAGCAAAGGGATGTTGGCTGCGCAGCGAGTCGATCCAGATCGTTTGTCGCTGGATGCAGCGGTTGCCGTGTCGTCTGCGGTATGCCGATCAGGCTTGGACATTAAATCGAAGTCCCGTGCGAGGTCGCATCGCAACACATTGGTGGACCAGCAACCAGGTGCCACCAGCCCGCCGCGACTCTGGGCTAAGCGACGCAACCGTATTGAGGTTGAAGCAAGCGGAAGACGGAGAATAAGTTTCCGACATACTGGAGGACTCAAGGCGTTTCGTTGTCGGCCGCGTCCTTGCGGTGCATGTAGGCGTAGTCACGGTCGCGGTAGCGATAGTAGTGGCTGCTGCGAACGCCGCTGAGCACCACGCCGACAGGATTCGCGCCGGCCTGCAGAAGGCGGGTATGTGCTTCGGTGATGTAGGCCATGCGGCTCGTGCCGCGGATGGCGGAAATCAAGGTGGCATCGGCCGTGCGTGTGAGCACGAACGCCTCGCTCGCGATCAGCGCCGGGGGGGTGTCCACGATGATGAATCGGTATCGCGAGCGAAGTTGTTCCAGGAGCGCCGGCCACTGCGGGCCGCTGAGCAATTGATGAGGACTGGATTTCAGATCCCCGGCCGGAATGATGTGCAGCTGTTCGTCCCACTGGCTGGAGATGGCATCGTCGAGGTCGGCTTCCCCTGCAAGCAGTTCGGCGAGTCCCGGAGTCAGGGGGATTTCGACGAGGTTGTGGATGTCGGGTGACCGCATATCGCCGTCGACCACCAGCACGACTTCCCTCAGTGCCTGCCCGATGCTCATGCCGAGTTGCATGGCAATGCTCGTCTTGCCTTCGTGCGCGGTGCCGCTCGTGATGGCAATGACTTGCGTGTGATTCAGCGAGCGGTTCAGCAGCAGGCGGGTCCGCAGCGCATCCACCGTTTCCACGAACATGGCGTACTCGTACGAAAGGTGCCGCGACCTCGAGGCCGACCCGCTGAGGCGGACGGCAGGCAGAGGGGCAATTTCGCCGATGACGGGGATGCGAGTTCTCTGTTCCAGTTCCTGTTTGTTGCTCACCCGTCGCGTCCGCATTTCCCACAGGACGGCTAGAGCAAAGGGCGCGACCATGCAGGCCGCGGACGCCAGGCCGATGTTGCGCAGCAGAGGGCTTTCCATCGGCGCGCGGGGCAGCGGTGCCAGATCGCGAGGGATAGGCGTGATTCGATCCGGTGCCCGCTGTTCGATGTTCAGCCGGAGAATTCGTTCGGACACGAGCGAATACAGCCCGTCGGCTTTTTCCAGTTCGTTCTGCAGGAACTCCATTCCCAACACGTCCTTGTTGTATTCGCCGAGTTTGCCGCGCTGGGAATCAAGCCATTCGCGCAGCACGTTCAATCGCGATTGGGCCTGGGCATAGCGTGTACGCGAATCGGCCAGCATGCGGTCGCGAAGCTGTTTGCGCACAACTTCCCTCTTGTCATCGCGGGCCTTCTTCAGAGCGGCTTCCAGGGTGGCCACCTCGTTCAGCAGCCTCTTGTAGGCGAGCTGGGTCGGGTGTTCTTCGGCGCCGATGGCTCGATCGCGAGCCTGAGCGACGGCTGGCCGCCGCTGGTTGAGTGCCGCGAGCATGCTCTGCAATTCCGGGTCCGTATCGAGGGCTTTCTCGACGTCGCTTTCGAGCACGCCTCCGTCCGCATCCGTCGTTGAGCCTTCGGCAGGCGGCTTCCCGCCGTCGGTATTTGCGGTCAATTGCCGCAGGCCTTCAAGTTCGGCCTTGAGAGTTGCGGCCTGCAATTCGGCATCGAACAGCAGCGACTGCAGGCTCTTGGTGCGGCTTCGCGAGCCCTCGTCGTCTTTGGCGGATCCAACCAGCGTCGCCGGCAGTTCCGCGGCCAGAGAGTCCGGCCCTTCCTTGGCCGTGCCGACGGCTTTGGATTCGAGTTCGCCGCGCAGCTGCCGTACCAGGGACTCCTGCTCTTTCTTGGCCCGTTCCAGTTCATCGAGCACGTAGCGGACGCGGGCCAATCGTTCCGACTCGTGGTAACCGAGGTAGGAGGTGATGATCGCGTTCACGATGCGCTGCGCGTTCCGGGCGTGGCTGCACGAGAGGGAGACGCGTAAGAGTTCCGATCCCTTGACGGGGGAAAGCTGCAGTTGTTTGGAGAGCCAGCGGATCGGATCTTCTTCGCGGAGGATGTCCATCAGTTCCGCGAACTCCCCCGCGGAGATGTCGCTGGACTGGAGGTTTTCGGCGAGGCGGTCGATCTCGGTGTCGTCCTTCTTGGCGTTGAAGACATTGCGAAGCGCGTCTTCGAGCACGCTCTGGCTGCGCATCAGGCTGATCTCGGTTTCCACCAGGCGTTCGTAGTGCATCTCTTCCCTTTCGGGCGAAACCACGAAGGGCTCAGCCTCGGAGATGCGTACCATGAGAGACGCTTCGTACTTTTGCTCGCAGGTGAACCACAGTACGAGCGCCGCAACTCCGGCCAGCAGCAGCCCCGCCGGCAGTGCCAGGTGCCACCAACTGCGCACGGCGCTGAGCACCAGCTGCGGTGAGACGACTTGATTCGAGCCGAACCCCGGCGGCGTGACGGGCGCGAAGGGCGGGGGCGGACCGAAGGCTGTCACGGGGTGAGGAACCACGAGTCCCTGCGGCGAGGGCGTCGGGGAAACGTGTTCGTTTCGGGGGGAGTCTGTCATGATTGTGCACGCCGGGTGGGACGGTGCGGGCGGCCCTTTGACGGGGAAGGACGGGCGCCTCGAAGTGGTATCAAGAGCCTGGTCGATAACTCAGTGGGGGACCTGCGGTCGGAACTCACGGCTTGGTCGGAACTCCTCGCCGAGCGTGATTCGTGGATACGCCCTGTTCTCGCGAGCATCAAGCAGGCTGGCAGGGAGCGATTCCCTACTTCAACGGGCTGATCAACAACCATGCAGAGCCTATCCAATAACCATACGACGAGCTCCCGCCGGAATTGCGACGGCATCGGAGAGCCGTGGTACGGTCGAACCGGTTTGCGGATGGACACTCAGGCTTTCTGCCGGCGCAGGATTGTCCGCACATCTGCGACTTCGACCTGGCGGATCAGGCTGCCAAAATACAGGCTGACAGCCAAGAACAGGATGGCGGCCAGCGGGATCGTGAGCCAACCTGCTGCGTCATGGGCAAATTTCTGTGCGGTCTCGCCGGACACGTACTGGTACAGGAGGGCAGTAGCCACGATTCGCGTGACGTTGCTGGCCAGCGCGACGGGCAGCACGCTGAGCAGCACCACGCAGCGGAGCCACCAGGAACTGCGAACGAGCACCACGAAGGCATAGCCCAATGCGACGATGCCGATGAAGATGCGCAGGCCGCAACAGGCTTCGGCCACTTCCAGATGATAGTCGCCAAACAGAATCGTATTGCCTTCGGGGAATGCCGGTTGACCCAGCACCTGCAGGATCCAGCAACTGGCTTGCGTCGCGACGGTTTGCAGCGGATAGCTCAACCATCGTTCGATGCGGTACGGTGCGGGAACCATGAAAACCAGGAACACGATGGACGGCAGGCTCCACCCGAGGACGCGCCATCCTGCCAGCATCCACACAGTTCCCGCAATCCAAGGGACCATTGACCAGCCGTCGAATGCCTCCCAGTGGATCGATGCGCCGAAAATTCGCATCGCGACGCTGACTGCAATCAGGATCAGGCCGCCGAGTTGTATGTGAGGGCTGAACGCCGGCATGCGACTGCGGCGAGCCCACGCAAAGTAGACCGCCAACGGGACAACGAGAAAGCCGTGCGAATAGTCGGGAACATTGAGCCATGCATCGACGAGCGAACCGAAAGTCGGCCAATAGCACCAGACAAACGCGCCGGCCAGAACCAGTGCCGCGCAAACGCGGAGCCAGGGAAGCTGGATTTCGCCGGCTGCGCCCGCGGATCTCCCGCCAATGGCGTTGGGGGATCGAGCGGCGTCGGACAATCGCGGCGTGGTTCGCGCATTCGATTCCGGTTTCTTCAGCAGAGTCTTCATGGTTCGCGTTAGAGCCTTCGCTTCGTATTCACCTTCAATCGCCGTCGAGAAATGACTTGAGTTTGCGTCGCAGACGATGGCGGCGCTGCCAGACGTTGGCGTCGCTCATCTCCGGGGCGTCCGGGGCACGGCCTGCCCGGTCGTCGCCCAGCAGAAATCGCTGCAGGAAATCCCGTTCACGATCCGAAAGCGTCGAGGCGAACTCTCGCATGAGTTGTTCCATTTCCGCTTTCGAGTCCGAGTCGCTGACGATTCGCATCCGCCCGCCGATGCGTTCGCGCCGCAGTCGTCGGCGTTCGCTGCGGACGTAACGCAGGATTTCATTGCGCGCCAGCCCGACCAGGAACACGCCGAACCGGCAATCGCGCTCGGCGTCAAATCGCCCCAGCAGCCTGCCCGAGTCCCGCACGAGTGCGAACCAGACGCGTGCTGCGATCTCCTCGGTCAACTGATCCTGCTGGCCCAGCCGCCAGAGCATGTACTGGATGGCCTGGCACAGCCGCGGGTGACACTCCAGGTACAGCCGCTCCCACGCTTGCTGGTCGCCGTCCGCGCAGGACCGCACGAGTATGCCGTCTCGTGTAACTTCGTCTCGAACCGTGGGTGGGGACGTTGCCGCGGCCGCCGGCGCAGCCGTCGCATTGCGAGAACGAGGCTTTCCCGACGTACGTCGTTGGTCGCGAGGCGTTTTCGCTGTCCGCCGGGACCGATTGGGGCTAACAGCCATTAACCGGACTCATGACCTCGTTGCACCGGGGCTATTACCGCCGTGTACCACTTGCTCATCACTCGGCTTTTTCACGCGCCGATCCGCAGTTCTCGTCCCTTGTCGAGCGCACGCCCGGTGTGTACATTTTCGCGGTCAGCGGACGGAAATCTAACACGGCCGCGTCCCTATTTGTCTGGGACAGCTCATGCGTGACACGAAACACAAACCTCAGCAATTCGGCGGGCGATCGCAGTTCCAGCTTGCTGATGATCCTCGCGCGGCGCAACTCCACGGTGCGGACGGAGACGTTCAGGGCGGCCGCGATCGCTTGCGTCGAGTCATGCTCAGCGAGCAGAAGGAGAACATCCTGTTCTTTCGCATTCAGCAGCGCCAGTCGCTCGCGCAATAGATCTTGTACGGCAACGCGGTCTCTTCGCTGACGGTCCAACTGGATAGCGGCCTGCAAGGTCTCCCACAACGTTTGCTCCTCGCACGGCTTTCGGAGGAATTGGAAAGCTCCCATTTGCATGGCACGAACTACGGTGTCGTGATTTGAGCATTCAGTTAGAAAGACCACGGGAAGGGGCGAGCCTTGCGCCCGCAGATACGTCTGAACCTGCAAGCCGCCCACATCGGGAATTCGAACTTCGAGCACGAGACAGCCCGGCCGGCGCGGATCAAACGTGTTGAGAAATGTCTGTCCCGAACGGAACCCGAGGTAGTCGAGTCGCATTCCACTGACCAGTTGCTCCATGAACTCCCGCGAAGCAGCGTCGCCGTCCAGATGACACACGGTCGTTGGGTGGTTGTCGTTCGCGGGGTTCACGGACACTTCTTCAGCCATTCAATCAAATGCACTCAATCGGCCCATTGCAGGAGTGCGGTACTTCTTCGGGCTCGGACCTGTGTTCGCGCACTCCGTTCCCGTCGCGCTTGCAACTTCTGGTCTTTCGTGATCCAGTACCCGAAGGAAAGCACCGCAACGTCCAGCGGCACCTGTCAAAGCAATCCAATGCAGGTGATAGCTTGCGAATCATATCGCCCACCGTCAATGATTTTGAATCCGCGTTCATAGCAGTTTTCTGAAATATACTGCCTCGCAATGTTGCTATATGAGTTGTTGCGCATTTCAAGTGCGCATTCGCGCAAATCGATTTCGCCACGTGATGTTTCAGTGACATTTGTGTCAGACGATCATCACCTCGCGTCGAAGTCCGCTCAGAGGTTTGCGGTCGTGTTTGCACGGAATCGTTTCAGTCAGTCGCTTCGTTGTCCTGTGCGGCTGGCCTGGCAACATGTCGCGGTCGTCAATTCGTGCGTACATCACCGGACTTTTAGGTCATCAGCGTTTCGCTGACGGGTTGCTTGTCCAGTCGACACGCCCAACTGGCGAAAGTCGGTGGTGGCGATGCGTTCTGCAGCGTGTGGCCGACATCGCACAATGCAGACGGGATTGCCGTAGTTGGGCCGCGTAACTCAGAACGTGTTTGAATAAGCCGTTTCACCCTCCTGCAATGCGGGAGTGTCGCACGCGAAAGCGTCCGGGGAGGGGGATTCGCCCCCTCTCCGGCCCTAGCGAGCCGACTTTCCTCAAGGGACGAGTGAATTTCAAAACGCCTTCTCAAAGCGGGTGCCATTGTCATCGGTCAGGGAGTGGACTTTTCGATTGGTGTAGGTTCGGTTGTGTGGGTGTCTGTCGCGGCGTCCGCATCGCCAAGATCCCCGGGCAGTATGGCGTGTGGGTGAAAGTCCTGTGCGAGTGTAGGAAAAACGGCAGTTGCGAAAGTGGAATGCTCGACCACAAATCGCCGCGTGTCGGCGCATTTAGCAACTCTTGCTATACGAAAATGGTTGACGACCGGCATTGTGTTTCCGGAGGACTACGCTGATAAATGAGTGCTCAGCGCAAAAGCGGCAAGAGATCAATGAAATGTGCGGAGGCTGGCGCAAGTAATGGGTAAATGTCGGTCGTGCATGTAGGGGTATTTCTTACATGAAACAGGTGGCACTCAAAAAGTGTGGCGGTGATGGCGGGAGTGCTCATGAAATGATGGGTATCCCGGGCGTGTGGAGAGGCATGCTGGGCAGTCACAGTATGACACGCGAATAGTCCGCGGCAGCACAGTACTGGAGGTCTCGCCTTTTCCGACTGTGGCATGCGTGCGAGAGAACCGGCGGCGCTGCCAACCCTTTTAATTGTTGATTTGTTGGCGGCAAGTGAGCCGGCACGCGGATTCGGTGGCGAGACGCTTCTCAGCACATACATCGAAATCCCGGCGGAATTAGGCGTGTAGCGTTGCTTCGCCAGGGGAATTCGGCCGGCGGTTCTCGTGCCGCTGAACGATGGGTGCCGCGGTGAGGTGTGTGTCAGGTCGCATTCCGGCAGTCGCGTCTTCGGTCAGTGTTGGTCAACTATAATAGGACTCAGGCATGGCATCATCCCACAATTGCCCGGCGGTTTATCCGGGTGGACTTCTTGACGGATCACTGCATGACGAGTGCGATCGTCAGTGGTGGGCATACTACACGAAGGCCCGGCAGGAGAAATCGTCTGCGGAGGACCTGCGGGCCATGTCGATCCCGCGGTACCTCCCGCTGATCCATCGCTCGGTCTTGTACGGTCGAAGCAGAGTGCATCGGTGGATTCCTTTGTTCCCGGGATATGTTTTCGTCTTTGCGAGCGAGGACGAGCGTGTGCAATCGCTGACGACGAATCGCGTGACCACCACCCTTCGCGTGATGCAGCCCGATCGACTGCGGCAGGACCTCCTGCAATTGCAGAGGCTGATCGAATCGGGCGAGCCGGTCACCGCAGAGGACCGTCTCGAAGAGGGCGATCGCGTGCGAGTCCGGAGCGGCGCACTGGCTGGTATTGAGGGGCTTGTGCTGCAGCGCCGCGGTCAACGTCGATTGCTGGTCAGCGTTGATTTTTTGCAAAAGGGTGCATCCATAGCCATCGACCAGGACCTGCTGGAGGTGATCTCGTAGCATCGAAGACTCCCTAATTGAGGCTAACTCATGGTACGGAAACAGACGCTGTTCGTGGTTGACGGCGACGAGAAGCGCCGAGCGGAAATGGAAGAACTCGGTCGATCACTTTCTCTGCAGGTTGAAGGCTTCGACGGCGGCCAGAGTTTCCTGGCCGCGTATCGCTCCGGACACTGCGGTTGCCTGATTTCGGAGTTTCGGATTTGGGATATCAGCGGTCTCCAGATCCAACATCATCTGCAGGAGATCGGCGCATGGCTGCCGGTGATTTTTGTCTCCGCTTACGTGACAGTACCGCTCGCCCTGCGCGCGATCCGCAGCGGCGCGCTGGATGTGTTCGAGAAGCCGGCAGACGAAACGGAGCTGACTGAAGCGGTGCAACGAGCAGTTCGCCTCTGCAACCGGCGAGCGGAGCAGGCGGCAAGGCGTAGCCGGCTGTTGGCGTCGATAGAAAACCTGACCAAAGGGGAGGTTGAGGTGCTGGCGGCGCTTCAGACAGGATCCTCCCCGCACGAGATGGCCGCAACCTTGGCGGTCTCTCCGCGAACCGTTCAGTTACGGCGAAAACGCATATTGCAGAAGCTCGGCGCTCGGACGCTCGCCGAGTTGCTCGACATGTGCCATGAGATCGAAGGAGCCGGTGCCGGTTGCCTTTGGGGATGCGAGGAACGGCGATTCTCTCCTTGTGGGAAGTTGCATCGTGCGTCCGGGAGTGACGCCATGGAGCCGTCCGGCCGGCGCATGCAGTGATTAAGGGAAAAGATGCAGCACGGGCGTGTCAGGATCCGGCCTCACGCGGCGAAATGATTAGACAGAGAGATTCGAGGTTCGAACGGGTGGTTACGCCATGAAGAGTGTCAGAATAATACTCGTTGCGTTCGTTGTGTCATGGGTGGCGGCAGTTTCCGTTGATGCGGCCGTCGTGGGTCCGTCGCCGATACTGGAACAGCTGAGGAACTGGCCGCCTTTCGACGGGGACCTTGCATCTGTTTCGTCCAGGGTCTCGCCGCGAAGCCAGATGTGCGCGGTTGGGAATCTGGCTCCGGGACTCACTTTGCAGCGGGCCAGCCTCATGGCTGCGCTCGAAGAGTGCCTCGGCCAACAGCTTTCGGCCGCCACGTCTCTTTATCCGCAGCGCGATCCGTCCGGCACTGAATCACTGGATCCACCGCAGGGCTCATTCGGTCGCGCGGTGGAATGTCTTGGCGACAGCGGGCGGATCGGCCAGAGAGTGTTGTCAGCGGCAGTCTGGCTGGGCAGAGCGGATATCCGCCGCAGCGCGAAAGACGTGGTCTTTGTTCCGTTGCATCGGACGCTGCCCGCGCCGGCTGCGTTCGTTGCGTTCATGCTGCTTGCGGGCAGCATCACGTCCGTACACTCCGGGCACGCGTTCTGGCGGAATTGGTGGCAAGGATGGGACGGCTCGAACGGCGGAGCAGTTGCTCGGGACGAGCCACGCCCTGCGTTGCCCGCTCGCGAAGACAGCGAGCATCAACTGCCGGCCGACATGCCTCGGTTGATGTGCAGCGAATTGCGCGACAACGCAATGCAGTTCGCGGCGCGACGGACACGTACGGCACCTGGCCGAAGGGACGTTGTTTGCGCGGTGCCTGCTCGTTCTGCCGGATACGACCGATCGACGTCCGCCCTCAGGTGAAGTCCGGAACTCGCCAATCGGATCCTCGATATGCCGCGGAGCCGAGCCGCTCTGCGGCATGGCACGTAACTTGGATGTGCCGGACTGTGTGGTCGTCTCGGATCGGGGCGTCGTCGGACGGTGCATTTGGCTGCCTGTCTTCCAGTGCAGTGTCGCACAATCACATTCAAGCGTCGGGCACATTCAAGCGTCGGGGCAGACCGTCGTTCGCTGAACCGCTCGCTCGCTATTGACATTCCGAAATGCCGTGCCTTCGGCCACTCCCGCGAGGGACAATCCGGGTGACCGCCCGGGCCGGGACCGCCAAACCCGATCTGTGGAGCCTCGTCGTGCCGACATCTTTCCGGTTGTGCATGATGTCGGCAGCCTCTCTTTCGCAGTATTCTGTAGGCCGCAATCAGAAGAAGGACACGGGCTCTGCGTGCGAAAATCGCGGTGTTGCCGCGTGTGAGTTCCAGGAACCCAATATCATGAAGCGGCATCTCTTTGAAGCTCGCGTAACAAACGCTTGTCGAGTCGTTTACACCGCCTCCAGACAACTCGTGGGTCGATACGGCAGCCGATTCGCCGACTGTGCTGCAATCAGAAAATTCCTGGCACGGCTGACCTTCGCGGTATTCTGCATCGGAACCGGTTCGGTTGTCACAGCGCAGTTGGAGCATGGAACCGCCGTGCCGAACGCCGATCTGGCGCGAACCGCCGAGGTATCCGTATCCGGCGAGTTGGACGGATTCTCCAAGTTCAATGCCATCGACGGGAATCCTGCGACGGAATGGGCCAGCCAGGGAGGACATCCTTGGATTGCACTGAACTGGAAGGCTCCGCAGCAGATCGGGCGAATCGTCGTTCGCGGCCAGTCCAACGCCGAGAATCGAGCGCAGGGCGGCAAGGTCCGGTTCAACGATGGCAGCATCGTGCATATAGACGGCATCGCACCCGGCGGTGCCCCTTGCGAAACGCGATTTGCACCGAGAATGGTCACATCGCTCCGATTCGACATGTTCAGCGCGCTGGGCAGAAACCCCGGCCTTGCCGAAATCGAAGTCTACTCCGAATCGAGCGACTTGGTGCAACCCGCCGAGTCTTTTCCCGCACCGGGAACGCTCGTCTCCATCCCGGAAAACGATCCCCGTATTGAGACTGCCGACAATGTGCAAGCCGGGGACTGGTGCGCGGCTGCATGGTGCAGATTCGCCGGGACCAGCGTGAGAGTCGTCGGAAGCACGGGGCCGCGGAGCGGCATGGCGGACGTGTATATCGATGGCATCTGGCGAAAGACGGTGGACTGGTACAGCCAGAATCCGGCCGATGGCAAGGTCGTTTTTTCCGCCGAAGATCTGGCGGACGGCAAGCACATCGTGGGAATCATGACTCGCGGCGCCAAGAACGCCGCCTCGCAAGGCACAACCATTCACTGGTCCCGCATTGAATACGTTGCCGGCAAGTATCCCGAACGTTTTGTGCCGGCGGCGCGTGAACGGTTCGATCCAAATGTCCCTCTTTGGCTTGACACGAGCGGCGAGCCGATCCAATGCCACATGGGCGGCATCATGTTCTTTGACGGGCGCTACTATATGCTGGGCAGCGACTGGCGGAGTTCCAAAATCCCCGGCTTTTTCGCTGACTGGTGCAAGAACCGCGGCATGGTCGTCTACTCGTCGCGCGACCTGATGAATTGGACTTTCCACGGCGGTTTCTGCGGCGAATCGAATGATCCAGAGAGTCCGCTGTACGACTACACGATCGCCGCCGGCCGAGGCAAACTCATGCGGGCCGCTGGCACGGGAAAGTTCATCGCCCTCTTTCAAATGGTCGACAACAGCTTCCGTGAGGTGAACTCGACGGGTATCGCCGTGGCCGACAAGCCGGAAGGCCCTTACCGATGGCACGGCTTCCTGCAGATGGACGGCAAGCCCGTCCAGGGCGCCGACACCGCCGTCTTTACTGACGACGATGGCAAACAGTACTTCATTACGGGTAAACATGCAGACGATTGGAATGTGGCCGATTGCCTGTACGAACTGTCGCCGGATGGTCTGAACGTGGTGAGAGCAAAAGTTCTCGGCACGGGCGGCGAAGCTCCCGCGATCTTCAAGCATGACGGCATCTACTACCTGCTGCACTCCGAATTGACGGGCTTGAACGTCAATGAGAACTTCTACCACACGGCCACCGACATCTGGGGACCATGGAAAGCGATGGGGAAGATCGCCCAAGGCGATCATGCGAAGAACACGTTCTTGACCCAGACCACGGACGTCGTGGCGGTCGCCGGAAAACCCGGGGCCTTCATCTGGATCGGCGACAGCCTCCGCAACAATGCACTTCCCACGAGCCGCACGGTCTGGCTGCCCGTGACGATTAAGGGCAAAGGGGAAATGGAGCTTCGCTGGCGGGATTCCTGGGATCTGTCAGCGTTCGGGAACTGACCGGCGATCCGCGTTCTGGACGCTGATTCTGGCGGCAGCTGGATCGTTCAACAGACGAACCGGAAGTGTATGTCACCGGCGAAATGGTCTGGCTCGATTGGCTGCCGTCATTGCCCTCGTCACGCTCGACCTTTCGCGGTTCCTGGCACGTGGCGTGGGCTACCGTTTGCAGTGGAGAGAGCAGGCAGGTTAACAACGGTGGATTGACGTTTCGTTGACCCGGAATGGATGAGGATTCATTCGGATTTCCTGCTGAACTTGGTCAGCCGCGTGTTGCTGTTCTTGCAGATGCCTTCCGACCCCTTCACCATTCCACAGGAGGTGGTCGATGACGGCATGGTTATCCGCATGTCGATCTTCACGGTGCTATCCCCTTGCGTTGAGATCTTGAGGGAGTTGACGGGGTTTGGTTTTGCGTGAATGCGATGACCCTCACCGCTTATTTCGGGCCATCACATCAGTCACTGATGTCATTCGGAGCGAATAGGCAGTCGCATTCCCCTGAAAATGATGGAGCGACTTGATTCCAGCGCGAAGGGAAGGTTCAATACAGGGGTTCGATTATGGGCATAATACCCAGGAGAGTCGCGCACTTAGTAAACGCGAATTGACAGTGCACTACCATCGCGGAACTTCAGCGATGCACATATCCCATCCAGCCGACACCGATGCGGCCCCGGCACGACTGGCCGGCGAGCGGCGTCCGGGAGCGTTCATGGAGCAGTCCCTCGTCGGTTTCGCAGAACTCGATCTCAGCGGCCGTCACCTGCACGTGAACGAACTTCTGTGCGAGATGACGGGGTACTCGGCTGAAGAGCTTCGCGGGATGCCTTTCTGGGACTTGACCGATCCCCGAGATGCACCGACCGATCAGGCGGCATGGGATACGGCGTTGCGTCTCGGCAAATCGTCGGTGTCGGAAAGGCGTTTCCGCCGTAAGGACGGCACAACGGGCTGGGCCCGTGTGTCGCTCGTGGCGGTACGCGACGCGACTGACGCTCCGCAGGGGGGCGTCGTCTTCGTGCTGGACATCACACAGCACAGGCAAGCGGACCAGATGTTGCGGGACAGCGAGTGGAAGTACCGCGTCGTCGCCGATAACACGTACGATTGGGAGTTCTGGCTCGATCCACACGGCAAGTTCGTTTACTGTTCGCCTTCCTGCGAGCGGATTACGGGGCATGCCCCCGATGCGTTCATCGCCGACATGTCGTTGATGACGGCAATCGTCCATCCGGAGGATCGTGCCCGATATATGGAGCACGCCTGCCACGCAGTCTCGGACGGCATGGCGGGCGAATTCTGCTTCCGCATCGTTCGGCCCGATGGCGGGCAACGCTGGATCGAACACGTCTGCCAACCCGTTCGCGACGGCGGCGGAGTCTTCGCGGGACGCCGCGGTTCCAACCGCGACATTACCGACCGCAAGGGACGAGAAGCACAGCTGGAGCAAACTCGAAATCAGCTGGATGACACGCAGCAGATTGCGCATCTGGGGAGTTGGGAGTACGTCGCAGCGACCCACGAAACCGTCTCGACGGATGAGCAGAAACGCATTTTCGGACTGACCCCGAACCAACCTTCCCCCTCCTACGAAGAAATACTCAACCGGTACATCCACCCGGAGGACGCGGCGGAATTGGACCTGTGTTTCCGCAACGCGTTTCGGAGCCGCACGACCTTTGAAGCCGAAAGCCGGATCGTCCGCCCCGACGGCAGTGTGCGGTACATCTACAACAAGGCAGAGCCGTATTTTGATGAGTCGGGGAATCTGGTGCGGTATGTGGGCGTTACGCTCGACATCACCGACCGCAAGAAGGCCGAACTGGAACTGCTGCGCTCGAATGAGCGACTGGAACTGGCCAAGCAGGCCGCCGAGCAGGGAATCTGGGACTGGAATATGGTATCGGGCGGACTCGACTGGTCGCCCGAGATCTTCACACTGTTTGGTTTGAGACCGGAAGTCCACCGGCCGTCGTTTGCGGCCTGGGAGGCGGCGCTGCATCCGCATGATCGTGTCTCCGCGCGCTTCTGTATTGAAGAGGCCGTCCGAGATCACACCCTGCTCGACAGCGAACATCGGGTCGTGCATGCGGACGGCCAGGTGCGTTGGATCCGCGTGATCGGCCGGGCGGCTTATGACGATGTCGGCCGCCCCCTCCGGATGACCGGCATCTGCGTGGACGTCACCGAGCGCCATGCGTTGCAGGAGAAGATCAGGCAGTGGACTGCCGAACTGGAAAACACTGTGGCGATTCGCACGGCAGAGTTGACCAACGCGCAGACTCGCACTTCTCAGGCACTGGAGAGGATGACGGCTTCGGAACTGCGATTCCGCACCATCTTCGAGCAGGCTCCCCTGGGCATAGCGATGATCGACTCGCGGACGGGGCAGATACAGGAGCTGAACGAACGCTTTGCGGAAATCACCGGGCGGACCCGCGACGAGATGGTTTCGATCGATTGGATGAGCATCACGCATCCGGACGATGCGCAGGCGGATCTGCAGAATATGGCGAGACTGGACTCCGGACAAATTTCCGGATTCCAGATGGATAAGCGATACCTCCGCCCCGACGGTTCGTCGATCTGGATCAGCATGACGATTGCGCCTGTGGCCGTGGAAGCCGGCGAGAGTCCCCGCCACCTGTGCATGATCGAGGACATCACCGATCGCAAGGAGGCGGAGGACCGGATCCGCAGTATCACGGACGCAGCGCAGGACGCAATCATCATGATGGGGCCTCGCGGCACCGTCACGTACTGGAATCCCGCCGCCGAGTCCATACTCGGTTACTCTGCCGAGGAAGCGATTGGAATGAGTCTGCATGAGCAGCTTGCTCCGGAGCGATATCGGGCCGCCTTTCACGCGGCCTTCTCCGAGTTCTCGCGCACCGGGCGAGGCAATCTCGTCGGAAAGCGGGTCGAATTATTTGCGCGACGAAAAGACGGCCAGGAAATACCCGTCTCGATATCGTTGACGGCCGTGATGCTGCAAGGGAACTGGCATTCCGTCGGCATCCTCCACGACATCACCGAGCGTCTCGAGATGGAAGAGCAGATCCGCCGGTGGAACGTCGAACTGGAGCGCAGAGTGGCCGACCGCACCGTCGAGCTGGCTGTTGCCAATGCGGCCAAGAGCGAGTTCCTGGCCAACATGAGCCATGAAATCCGAACTCCCATGAACGGCGTGATCGGCATGACACGACTGCTGCTGGACACTTTATTGACGTCAGAGCAGCGGCGCTATGCCGAAACGATTCGCGCCAGCGGCGAATCGATGCTGACGCTGATCAACGACATTCTTGACCTGTCCAGAATCGAGGCGGGGAAACTCCAGTTGGAGATGATGGCGTTCGATTTGCATGCTCTGCTCGACGATTGCGCCGCTCCGCTGGTTCTGCGAGCCCGGGAGAAAGGTCTGGATTTCACCTGGGGAGCCGCGCCGGGAATTCCCCGTCGGGTTACCGGGGATCCTGGGCGCCTGCGTCAGGTTCTGAACAACCTGGTCGGCAATGCCGTCAAATTCACCGACAAAGGCCGTGTTACCGTACTGGCCAGCCTGCTGAAGGAGACTCCTTCCGATCTGGTGATCCACTTCGCCATTCGGGACACGGGCATCGGCATAGCGGCGGAAAAGCAAGAGGCGATCTTCAGGAGGTTTTCTCAGGTCGATGCCTCGACGACACGCCGATTCGGTGGAACCGGTTTAGGACTGGCTATCGCCAAGGAACTCACGGAGCTGATGGGCGGTGAAATCGGTGTGGACAGCGAACTGGGGATGGGATCTGAATTCTGGTTCACGATACTCCTGCGGCGCGTACATCGGGAAAACTCGACGGACGCGGCCGCAGATGAAATACCCGTTCCATTGCCCGCGCCGATTACCGGACGGCAACAGAACCGGGCGCGGATCCTGGTTGCCGAAGACAATCCTGTCAATCGGGAGGTGACGATCGGCATCCTGGGCAGATTGGAAATCCAAGCGGATGCCGTGGCCGACGGAACCGAGGTGATCGAAGCGCTGAAGGCGGTCCCCTACGACCTGGTGCTGATGGACGTGCAGATGCCCGGACTCGATGGCTTGGAGGCCACTCGCGTCATTCGGAATCCGCAGTCGGCCGTCATGAATCACCAGATCCCGGTAATTGCCGTAACGGCCAACGCCATGCGAGGCGATCGCGAGCGCTGTCTGGTGGCCGGCATGAACGACTACATCAGCAAGCCGGTGTCCCCTCAGGCGCTGGCGGAAGTACTGGACGCATGGCTGCCGTCGAACGCCCAACGAACGCGGCCCGGTGGTTCGGCTGATGCGGACTTGCCCGGCGAGTTCGCGCCTGCAGGATCGATATTTGATAGGGCCGGCATTGTGGCTCGACTGATGGGAGACGAAGCACTGGCGGATCAAATCCTGTCCCGCTTTCTGGAATCCGTGCCGTCACAGATCGAGTCGTTGCGAAAGTGTGTGGAAACCGGCAGCTTGGCTGCGGCTCAGCGTCAGGCTCATGGCATCAAAGGGGCGGCCTCGAATGTCGGCGGGGAATTGCTGCGTCGCACAGCACAGCATATCGAGGAAGCTGCCCGCGCCGGGGACGCGGCAGCGGCCGGCCGACTGCTGCCGCAACTGGCGGAGCAGTTTGAACAATTTCAGAAGGTCGCATCGCCCTCCATCCGCGGGCCTCAGGCCTCGGTTGAGAAGCCCCTCGCGGTGCCGGACACGCGAACGCCGGACTTGGCGCAATCGGCCGGCTGCTCAGCAATTGCCGCTCACCAGGTTGAACGGATCGAGGGGTATTCGGGCAGGGAATTCGACATGCTGGACTTCGGAGCCATCCAGTTGGACAAGGACGGTACAATTCTCAAGTACAATGCTTACGAAGGCCGGTTGTCCGGGCGCGATCCGGTACGCGTGATCGGCAAGAACTTCTTCACGGAAGTTGCCCCTTGCACAAACGTGAAGGAGTTCGCCGGTCGCTTTCGAGCGGGTGTTGCTAACGGCGATCTCCACGAGACATTCCCTTACCGGTACCTATTTCCCGACCGCTATATCGACGTGGAGATTACGATGATCTCCAGCAGCGACGGACAAGGAGCGTGGATTTTTGTGGAGGAACGACGGTCGCATTAGCCGAGGCACTCGGCAAGCGGCGAGTCAACTGAGGCGGGAGCGGGCAACCCGCAAATCGAGCGATCCTCGCGGGTGTCCTGGGTGAACCGGCCGCGCAGGACGGGAATGCCGAATCAACCAGCGACCGCTCTCCCGCCAAGTCATCGGGGCTTCGTCCAGGCGGCTTGGCGGCGCCCTGGAACTCGCTTGAAAATGGGCAGAGTGATCGACTCGCGAGCGCTGATCGCCAGCGTCGAACCAGTTCGCTGACGCCGGCGGAAGTGGCGAAGGGCAGGGGAGCCGCCGGCCCCCCTCGGGGCTTGTCTTACGGGCCGGTGCCGAACACTCGCGGATTTCTCATTCCGGAGTGTTGCCCGGTTTGTTTCCGGTCCGAGGCATCTCTTATCCACGCAGTCGCACGGTAAGATCTCCCAGTCAGGGACAGATCGCCGGAAATGCGGACAACACGGCAAGATTTCGCGTTACACCAAGGCCGCTGCGATCGACTATCGCATTGAGCCGCTGGGAATAACGAGTAACAGAGCATGACCGATTGGGAAGATGTGGTAGGCAGGCACATAGAAATCGTGCAGCGCACGGCCTATCGTCTCGTCGGAAATCATGCAGATGCTTGGGATTGCATCCAGGATACGTTTCTGGAGGCGGTGAAAATGAACCGGCGCGAATCGGTTCGAAACTGGTCTGCCCTGCTTCGGCATCTGGCCACAGTCAAGGCACTGGATCTGCTGCGCAGCCGCTTTCGGCGACGAGCTCGATGCAATTCGAACGCGGATCCGGCACAGGCCCTCAGTCGGGAACCGGAGCCAAACCGTCATGCCGAGGCGAATGAACTGGCTGACCGGTTGCGCGTTGCCGTGACCAAGTTGCCGCGCCGGCAGGCCGAGGTCTTTTGTCTGACCTGCTTCGAGCAGATGAGCAGCGAGGAAGTTGGCGAGCGGTTGGGGATCAGCCCGACCGCAGCTCGGATGCTGTTGTTTCGTGCGCGTGAGAGCCTGCGACATCTCTTGGAGCCACTCGACTGCAAAGTCGAACGAACTAACTGAGGAACGGGAGGATGGGAGACCCCAAAGACTTCAATCCTGATGACTTGCTGGACCGGGCGGTGGACGCCGTGCTGCGCGTGCCGATCCCCGAGGAATTGCCGCCGGATCGGGTCGCTCAATTAGTGGCTGCGGTACAGCAGGCGGCAAATCGGCCAAGTCCGTTCACGCTGATGGAGAGGATTCGGAACATGAAACTGACGACGAAACTGACTGTGGCCGCCACTATCGCGGTCGCCCTTGTGGGGCTGATGCCTTGGCTGGTGCCGGGCAACGGGCTTGCCGTGGCGTTTGCCGATGTCTCCGAAGCACTGAACAACGTCCGCAGCGCAACCTGGAAAACCACATCGACCACCGAAATCGAGACGCCTGAAAAGAGGACCGTGACGCTGAGTTCGGATGCGATGTTCCTGGCACCATCCCGCGAACGGTCGGAGACGAAGGCATCGGGCGCGAAAACAGCGGCTGTAAGCATCGTTGACGGCCAGAAAAACAGGATCATCACGCTCGAGCCGACACAAAAGACGGCCACGATCATCGATCTGAAGAACTTGCCGGCCGGAGATAGTCCATTCGGCCGGACTTTCCAGAGTTTGCGAGAGCTTGTGGCAAATGCCCAATGCGAAAAAGCCGGCAAAGTGGAACGGCTTGGTCGTAAGGCAATCGATGGCCAGGCAGCCGAGGGATTCCGCGTTGAATTGGGGGCGATGCAGGTCGAAATCTGGGCGGACCCGAAGACGTTACTTCCGATTCGCGTCGAGTATAGGGGCAAGGAACCACGCACCACCCTCATCATGACAGATTTCCGATTCAACGTGCCCTTGGACGAGTCCTTGTTCAGCGTTGAAGTTCCGTCCGGTTACGCCGTCCAGCAGTCAGCGCAGGTCGACGCTTCCAAGCCCTGGGTATTTTTGACCGGCGCGTTAAGGGTGGCGGCCGAATGCAACGAAGGTTTGTTTCCTCCATCATTGCGTGGCGAGCAAGGTATTGTCAGCGTCATACAGCGAGGCATGCCGGCGCTGCTGGAGAAGCACAAAGGCTCGCCAAGCGAACTGATGCAGTCGATCGCGGATGTCAGCATGAATCTCGGCGGTCTGCTGGGCTTCATCAATGCCGCGCCGCCCGATGCGGTGCATTATGCCGGCAAGAACGTGAAACTCGGTACGCCAAACCGGCCGGTTCTCTGGATTTCGCCGCCGAAACTGCGAGGAAGGTGCATCGTGATCTACGCCGACCTGACCGTCCAGGAAGTGCCGGCGGAGCAGGCGCCGAAGCTGCCGGAATCGAGCGACACTTCCAAGTCGCAAGCGACGGAAGCAAAAGAGTGAAGAAACCCGAGCGGGTGTGCAGGTTCATCGGCTTCATGAATTAGGCCGGCTTTCCCCGTCGGCCCGCAACTCATAGAGCGTGCATCTTCATGGGCTGACTGCGAAAGGGGCTCGTAAATGGGCCCGTTCCAAGAAACAATCAGTGTCGCACGGGGCATTCCTGCGGCAGTTGTTGTCGCTATTGCCACCCTGGCCTTGTTCTGCAAGGAGCCTCGAATGATCCGGCATTCGCGAACTGATCGCTTGGCGAGTTTCTTCATCACCGGCGCCGTTGCACTATGTTCGGCTTTCGCCTGGGCCGCTTCGCCCGTCGAGCCGAACGTGGAAATCGCATCGGCATGGTGGCCCGAAATGGAGAATACGTGGGTGCCGATCGGTTGGAAGGACCACCCGCTGCGCTTCAACGTTCTCTACAACGGCACGCTCGTTGCGCAACCGGTTCGCTATCCGGCCCGCGGTCAGGGTGTGCAGCTTTCTTTCCTGCTTTCGACTACTGGAGAACCGCCTGCAAACACAGGCCTGAAACCCTATCAATTACGTTCCAAAGACGGCGGCGTCGGGGACCAAGGCTGGACTGACAACGCCGCTCCGGTTCTCTGGACACGCTCTCCATTCGACAGCCGGATCCTGCGCCAAGAGGTGTTTGCGCATCTGCCGGGCGGCGGTTCGGTGAAGACGGGAAACGAGCCGCTCTTTGCCTGGATGCGACTCGCCGCGGAGCATTCCACGCCGGGCGGTGCATTCCTGCTGATCAGGGTCAATCAGCCGCATCTCCAGACCGAGATGGATCGGTATATCAACCTCCTCGCAAATCCGGCGGCGTCCGCCTATCCGGGTTCGCTGCGTCTGGAGTCGACAACGCCCGGGATGCACTTGCTTCTTGACGACACTGGAAAAGTGCGATTGGTCGTGAGATCAAACCCACCGGCCGACCTGTCGCTCGTGGATCAGCGTCCAGCGTTGCCGGATGTCTATCTGAAGATGGCGATTTCGGAAGGACATGCCGATTTGATTGTGCCGCTGGTGCCCGTCACGCGAGACGTGATGGACGCGGAACTGGCCGTGGGACGCGATGCTGCCTTGCAGGAAGCGGACTGCTTCTGGTCCAAGATTCCGGCTACCGCAGCCCGTGTCGACACGCCGGAGCGATTGGTGAACGAAGCGGCTCGGCAGGCGATCCGGTATTGCGAGGTGATTGCTGAGCGGCATCCGGACACAGGGCAGTACTCGCTTCTGTCCGGCTCCTGGCACTATGAGAAACTCTGGGCCACGCCGACGTCGATGAACATCACGATGATCCTGGACGGCCTCGGACACCACGCGACGGCCGAAAAATACCTGGAGATCTTCAGGCAGGAGCAGGGGACGATCGTGCCGCCGGGCAAGGCCTACCATGCGCACGCCGGCCATTTCGCCACTCCCCGGCAGTTCACGTCGATCGATTGGCTGACGGACCACGGCGCGATTCTCTACGCTGCGTCGCGCCACGGGCTCGTGACCGACGATCCGCAGTTTCTCGATCGCTGGACGGAGCCGATCATCAAGGCTTGCGAGTTCATTCGCGATTTTCGTGCCAGCGGCGCGCAGGAAGGCGTGAAGGGCATTCTGCCCGCGGCGGTTCCCACGGACACGGGAGTTCAGGAGCAGTCTGTCTGGACCGACGGTTGGAACTACAAAGGGCTAAGCACGGCCGTGCGTCTGCTGCAGCGGATCCATCACCCGCGGGCGGCGGAGTTTGCCCGGGAAGCCGATGCTTACCGGGACGCTTTTCTTGCGGCGATGCGTTCGGCTGCGCCGCAGATGCCGGAGTGGACGGATGCTGATGGCAACAAGCACCGACTTGTCCCCACTGCACTGCCCGCGGGCGGCGACCTGAAGTACCCGTTCTACCTTGATACCGGGCCCTTGTTCCTCGTCTATGGTGACCTGATGACTGCTGACGACCCGCTGATGCGTTCGACCTTGCATTACTTTCGCAATGGTCCGAACCGGAGCAGCTACAGCTTGGCCGGTGCATGGTACCAGACGGTCAGCCTGCAGCACGAGATTTCCAGTTGCGAGCCCTGCTACAGCTGGAACGTGTTTCATGCCTGGCAGGCGGCCGATCGCGCCAAGTTTCTTGAGGGCCTGTACAGTCTGCTGACCGGTGCCATGTCTCGCCGCACTTCGATTGGCTGCGAGCACCGCGGCGGCGTCAGCGGCACACTGTTTTCCGTGCCATTGCCGATCGAGTTCGTCCGGCTGTCGGTCATCGACGACCAGCTCGAGCCGGGTGCACTGCATCTTCTGCGAATGGTGCCGCTTGGCTGGCTGAAAGCCGACCGGCCCACGGTATTTGCAAGCATTCCGACGGAATTCGGTCCGGTGACTTTGCGTTTTCAACTCCAGGAACAGGGGAGACGCCTGCGTGTGGACTTTGCACCCGAGTTCCGGCATGCGCCGCAACGGATTCAGCTGCACGTTCCTCCCCTCGGCGAACTGACCGAAATCGCGATCGGCGACGCAGTGCGCGCAGCACATCCTGGCGATGTGATTCCGCTGGAATGAGCAGTCTGCGGGTCATTCCCGCTTCACCCAGAGATAGTCTAAACCTACGACGCCGGCTTCCACGCATTCGAGCGCGACCTCATGCGGGCCGGCCGTCAGTTCGATGGCAGGCAGGTTGACATTGAGGATGCGCGGCGCGAATGCGGAGCGCAGGCTGAACTGTCCGCCCTCGCCACCGGGCAACGGCTTGCCATCCACCAGCACGCGGACCACGGCGCCGTCGGGGCGATGCAGCGCCACCAGGTGAATCGCATTGTTCCCGCCTTCTTCCACAGGCAAAGTAAATTTCAGCTGAGCGCCCTTCTCGGCTTGCCACTGAGTGACCTTCAATTGCGTCGCCAGCGGACAGGCGGCGGGTTCAATGCGGCCCGCAGTGACGACGGGCTGCAGTTGTTCGGGGAACAGGAACCGAGCACCGGTGGCGCCTCCCGCGGCTTTCGGCTCGCGCTTCGGCAGTTGAGGAATTTTCAGGTCCGAGGGCATGAGTGCGCGATGATCGTCGATCGCGCCGGGCCGCGCGTAGAGATAAGCGATCCGCGCGTAGCTCAGGCCCGGCGTGCGGTTGTGCGACCACAACTCCAGTATTGCGGCCCACGATTTCTCGAAGGGAATTGAATCCGGAATCTGGAAGCGGTGATTGGAAACGTAACCCGACGTATCCGGCCCGGAGTCGAGCGGCTGGCCGCAGTACGGATGCGAGAACAGATTTGACCGGCTCCATGAGTAGTTGAAATAGTCTTCAGAGCCGGTGCCGAACGTGGACGGGACGGTCTCGCCGTCCACGACGAACTTCTCGTCACCCTCGCCCCACCAATTGCCGCCCGCCGTCGGGACGCCCGACGGATTCATGATCATCGCCGCGCAGCCGACGAAAACGCCCTTTCCGATCGTGACGGTATACGGCAGGTCGATTGCCCTGGAGTCGGCCAACAAGTCGTGATCCGCCCTCCACTTGGCGCGGAAGTACAAGGACCGCTCGTCCCACTGCCACGGCGAGACCTGGATCGAACCTGCCAGTCGCACAGCTGCCGAAGTGTAGTTCACGATCTCAAGACGCAGCGATTTCTCGAACGGCATCACCCAGCGACAGGTCATCGTGCCGTCGGGGTCCACCGAGAACGGCAGGCTGGAGTAGGGATTGACGCCCGGACCCGAGGCAAAGAAATCGCCCACGGGGGCCTCGACCTGAGGCCGTTGCGAACCGTCGCAGGAAATCCGCAGCAGGCAGCCTCGCAATGCCGCATCCAACGCGTCCGCCTGCAATCGCAGCTTCAGTTCCCGCACGGCGCCCGAACCTTTTTCAGTCGGCGACCAAGTCCACGAGCGACCCGGTTCGATCGCGCCCTGCAACTCCACTCGCGGCACGTCGCATCCGCTGGACGCCGCAAGCAATCCCGCGGCAGCGGCACGCAGTTGTTGCTCAAAGTCCTTAAGATCCTTCTGCGAGTCAAACGTGCGAACCTCGGTTCCGGCGGGATAGAGCCGCACCTGCAGATGATAGAAGTGGAGTTCGTCCAGCTTTCCTTCCCATGTGACGCGCAGTCCGCGAGCGAAGGGGATCGGTAAGTAGTCCGCGTCTTCCTGCGAGATTGCGTTCTTGGTATCGAGGTCGCAGCCGGCCTTCCCCACGTAGTGAGCCGTGCGGCGAGCCAGAAAATCGGCCGCCGGGCCTTCCCAGATCAGTGTTCCGTCGCCGTTTGCGCCCGGATCAAGATAAACGCGGAGCACTCCTGCCATACCGGCCGTCCAGCCGCGTACGATGGCGCCGGGGCCGTTGACCTCGGCCAGCAGGAACAGACCAGGCTGTCCGTCACGCGGCTCACGCAGCACTTTCTGGAACCCCGGGATCGGCTCGCGGCCAAAACCATCGGCATTAGAGAACCAGCCCGGTGACTCGCTGGTCGTCGAACGTCGGTCAAAGCTCGAGAACTGTATCGTGCGATATGCCGGCTGTGGCCAACGAGCCAATTGCGCAAGGTCGGTCATCTGCTCGAGGATCGTGCCTGTCGTGATAACCGGGCCGTTCGGCTCGGCGGCGGGCAGTGTGGCAGCGACGAGACAAAGCAATGCAAACGTAAGGTTGCGTGTCATCGATTTCCTCAGGCGTTTGTCATGGTGGGGCAGGATTCGCCGAACTTGCCAAAGTGCGGGCCGCACCCTGCGACCTGCGCGGTTCGGCGCGGAAGTCGCGGCCGCCGCCGGCATGCTCCTGCGGAAAATCGCCGGCCTTACTGGCAACTCGCACGGCACCTGGAAATGCCGGGATCTCGCAGGAACCGCAGCATTTGACACTCTCCGAATGGCGCATTCAACCGAGCCGCGTTGGCGTAACACGTCCGAGGCGCAGGGCAGGGAGGTGGTGCGGTATAGGAACCATTTGGAAATAACGACTTGCCTTCACCCGCCCGCGTGCGGAGGGTCGGCCGCGTAGCGGTCGGGGAGGGTCTTCCGAACCAGTAG
>CAIPEB010000314.1 GCA_903863885.1 uncultured Planctomycetaceae bacterium
AATTCCTCATGCTGGGCACGATGCTGCATCCTTACGAACTGGCCGTGCCCAAACTGGCACTGGGCATACGCGTGCAAACCAACGGCAAGTGGCAGATCGAGGGAGTTCCGACGCCGGCGATACTCACCAGTTCCTGGCAGGCGCCCGACGGACGAATCGGCCATCTGTTCGTGAATATTGACGAAGCAATCCAACCATTGACGGTAAGCGTGGACACGCGGAACCGCCCGGCGGGCAGGAAGGTCGACGTCGAAATCTATCGTTCGACCGGCGATCGCTCGTTCCAGCCGCTGTGGCCGGCCGCAACGCTGCCCCGCGAATTCGCCACCGAACTGCAGCCCGGGGAAGTGGTGTTTATTGAACTGCGTTAGAGTGCGGCCAGATCGTCGGCATTTCCCCTGACCCACTCGGCGATATCCGCGACGATGTTTCGCACGCTGCGGCGCGGCCGCCATTCAGTCCTCCTGAACAGTTTGGCGCAATCGCCGATGAAGACGCGCAAGTCCGCCGGGCGCGTCTCGCCTACGGAACGGATCGGGATCTCTCGTCCAAGAAACTCGCGGCACAGTTCGGACAGATCGAGAAGCGATGCGCTGTTCTCGATGCCGCCGGCAACATTTCCGACCCATCCTTCCCACTGTTCGAAGTCGCGCATTTGCGTAACGACCAGCTCGCACAAGTCATCCACGTGCAGGTAATCGCGCACCTGCTTGCCGGTCCCGCCATAGCCGATGTAACTGAGCGGCCTTCCGAAAAAGTGCGCCATAACCCACAGCGCCGCGACGCCTTGATCGACCTTTCCGAACTGCCACGGTCCGGCAATCACGCCGCATCGATTGATGACCGATTTGACGCCGAACGCCGCGCGGTATTCCTCGATCAGCATCTCACCGGCGAACTTTGTCCAGCCGTACAACGAGCGGGCGCCGGTCATGGCCACCGACTCACTGACGCCCAACGGCCCGATCCCGGATTCCCCTCCCTCCACCCAGACAAACCGCGTCGGCTGCTCGCGCCAGGGCTGAGCTTCGAGGCGGGCAATCGGATATACGCGGCTCGTCGACAGGAAAAGCAGCTTTGCCTCCCATCTGCGGACCTTTTCCAGGCAATGGTAGATGCCCGTCAGATTCGTGTGATACAGGTAATCGGGTGAACCATCCGTGCCGGCGAGTACCGACGGTTCGGCCGAGCATTCGATGAGATAGTCGAAACGGTCCTTCGGAAAGCTGCCCGGGTCACGGACATCCCCGTAGTGAAAGACGGCGCCGTGCCGGCGAATTCGCGAGAGGTTCAACTCGGAACCTCGGCGGTACAGGTTGTCCATGCAGACCACGTGCGCATCGGACCAGTTCCGACGCAGGAAAACAGCCAGATTCGAGCCGACAAAGCCCGCGCCGCCGGTGATCAGTATTCGTGTCGGAGTTGCATTCATGGATGCCGGTTCCCGTTCAATCGAGTGTCGCGGGGTGCTGGAAACGCAGTCTTAAGAGAACACATCGCCCAGGGTTCCTGTTGACGAGGCTACCCGACGATTTCCGCACCGGGTGTCAGACCGAGCGAACGATAAACTGCGACCTTGGCGACGCAGAATTCCTGGCCATTATGGATAATTGCATCGCCCGGCTTTACTGTGACCATGCGTTTGCCTTTTTCGGCAGGTTGCACCATGGGCTGCAGCGAATTGCCCGTGTCGTCGAGCCAGACGATGAGCGTTGACGGCGGCTCTGTCGCCAGTTCATATTCCAACGCATAGACGATCCTGTCTTTATGGATGAAGCCCGAGCGCGGTTCAATCGGCATGGCAAACCGCCTTCTAATGCATGACGGCTTTCAACTGGTCGAACTGCGACTGCAATTCAGCGAAATGACCAGCGGCCGCGGGCAAATCGCCGGCGCGAGCGGACTGCTCTGTTTCGAATGCGGCTCGCCGCAGTCGTTCGCCACCCACGTTGGATGCCGCCCCCTTGATGCTGTGGGCCTGACTCTGGATGGCAAGCAGATCTCCGGCCTCCAGAAATTCTCGCAGCGTCTCGATCTGTCCCGGCACGGATTCCAGGAAGCGGTCAATGATCGACCTGGCGAGTTCCTCATCATCCATCAGTCGAGCCAGCAGACCGGCCCGATCGAAAACTGGCACGACGGGATCCGTTGCGAGCGGCGTCTTCGCTGCCGGTTCGCCGCGCTGACGGACGGGCGCAATCGCTTCCTCGGCGAGCCAGTTATTCAGGGATTCGATCAGGGCCGGCAGCGATATCGGCTTGGTGATGTAGGCGTTCATTCCCGAATCGAAGCAACACGCCCGATCCGACTGCAAGATACTGGCGGTCAAGGCAACGACGGGAATATCGTGATCGCGGACGGGGGAGTTCGGATCGCGGATGACGCGAGTGGCCTCGACTCCGTCCATCTCGGGCATGTGCAGATCCATCAGTACCAGATCATAGTCGTCGGCCGTCAGTGCCGCGACTGCCTGTGCGCCGTTATCCACCGCGTCGGCGCGCAACCCGAGTTTCCGCAGGATTCCGAGCGCCACTTCCTGGTTTACGACGTTGTCTTCCGCCAGCAGGATTCGCGCATTGCACCGCCGCAAGACCGGCATGCTCGGCGGTACCGCCGGGGAAGGGGAGGGGCATGATCGCGACGTCGAATGGCGCATCCTCGCTGTAAACCAGAACTCCGATCCACCTTCCGCCGGACTGCGCACCCCGATCTCGCCACCCATCAGTTCAACTAGTTCCCTGGCGATGGCCAGTCCCAGTCCGCTTCCGCCGTACCGGCGCGTCGTCGAGGCGTCGGCCTGCGTGAATTTCTGGAAGAGTTTCGACTGGAGTTCCGGAGAAACGCCGATCCCGGTGTCGCGAACCACAAAGCGGATGACCGATTCCGCGCCGGTGTCTGCAATCCGCGTCGCCGTCACCGAGATTTCCCCGCTCTCGGTGAACTTGAAAGCATTCCCGATCAGATTCGTGAGGATCTGGCGCAGACGGCAGGGGTCGCCGCAGAATTGCGAGGGCACATCCGGCGCGATCGACATGCTGAAGGCAATTCGTTTTTCGCGGGCTCGCTCCGCCAGCGGCACAACCAGGTCCTCGATCAGGGCACGCAGGTCGAAGTCCAGCGACTCAAGCGCCAACTTGCCCGCCTCGATCTTGGAAATGTCGAGGATGTCGTTCAGCAGCGCAAGCAGCGATCCGCCGCTGCTGCGGATCGCCTCGGCATATCGCCGCTGCTCTGCGCTCAGATGAGTGTCCAGCAGCAGTCCGGCCATGCCGATGACACCATTCATCGGAGTACGAATCTCGTGGCTCATATTCGCCAGGAACTGGCTCTTCAGGCGACTGACTGCCTCCGCTTCATCCCTGGCTCGGGCCAAAGCCTCTTCGACGACCTTTCGCTCGGCGATCTCGCGATGCAACTGAGCGTTCAACTGCTCCGTCTGTTCGCGCGACTTGACCGCTTCCTCCAGCAACTTCAGCGTCGCGGAGCGAGAAACGCGAAGATCGACATTGACCTCTTCCAACTCGGCGGTCCGCTTCTGCACCAGTTCGTCGAGGTGATCGCGGTGGCGGGCAATTTCGGCCCTCTGCCGCTCGAGTTCCAGAAAGATGGCGACTTTGCTGAGCAGGATCGCCGGGTCGTAGGGTTTGACCACATAGTCCACGCCCCCCGCCGCGTACCCGCGAAAAACATGCTGTTCGTCCGCGTAGGCCGCGGACAAGAATATGATCGGCAGGTGGGCCGTCTTCGGGTCGCCGCGCAGCAGTCGGGCCAGTTCAAAGCCGTCCATGCCCGGCATCTGAACGTCGAGAATCGCCAGCGCAAAATCGTGGTTCAAACACGCAATCAACGCTTCGTTGCCGCTCGACGCCTGCACCACATTTGCGTGGACATCCTGCAGGACGAGCGCCAGCGCCCAGAGATTCTCCGGGCGGTCGTCAACTATCAGGATGTCTTGACGCTCGAGCATTGGGATGCTTCCGCAAATTGCGAATTGCAGGCGGCCGCTTCGCGGGCAAGATTTTCCGGTGAGGATATGGGTTCACGGACGCAATTAGCCAAGCACCGAATTGAAACACGGAATGCCCGCGAAATCAACGGACCGGCCGGGCATTCTCCCGCCCCCCGATGGAGTACGATTCCCGCTCCGCCGGTATTAATTCACTCCGTCGCCCAGACGTCTTTTCCGCACTCATCGAGCCGGTTTCCATTGTTCGATTTCACATCGAGCGAGTAGCAATTCCCCGATCTTTTCCGGAGGCAAAACCGTGGTGATGCCCGCCTGTTCGATGGCAGCCATGGGCATCACCGTGTGTTCGGCTGTTCCGGGTTCCTGAGCGATGACCGTCCCCCCCAATTCGCGAACGAGACGGGCCCCGGCGGCTCCATCGCTGTTCGCTCCGGACAGTACGACGCAGATCAATCGCTCTCTCCACACGCGGGCGGCACTTTCAAAAGTCACATCCAGCGACGGCCGGGCCCAGTTGACTTTCGGATCGACGGACAGTGCCAACGTCTCGTCCCGTTCGATCAGCATGTGGTAGTTCGCCGGCGCCACATACAATCCCGGGGGAACAATCGGCTGTTTGTCACAGGCCTCACAGACGGCCAGCCGCAGTGTTCGGCCCAGGCGTTCCGCGAAACGGCCGTCGTCGGTAACGTGGAGGTGATTCACCACGAGGATCGGCAGAGGGAAATCGGCGGGCAGCGGCGCGAGCATGGCCTGCAGGGCCGCCGAACCGCCCGCTGAACCGCCGACAACAATCGCTCGGAATTCAGTTAACCGCCTTTCGCTCCGCGACGGCAAGCCGTCTTGTTTCGGGGGCTGTCGCGGAGCGACGGTCGACTCTGACGACATGTCTGCCGTGAAGCCGGAGGAATCGGTTCCCATGCCGGGCCCGCCCGCAGGCTGGCGGCCGGGGTCGATCGGATTCGGGCCGGCCTGCGGCATCACTGGACCTTCTTCTTGTAGATGCGAGCCTTGGGGTCGACCGTCTCAAAACTACCGGCCACTGCCGTCAAATGGAGATCCTCTTTGCTGCCCAGACACAGGAAGCCGCCGCGAATCAGGCTTTCTTCGAACAACCGCAGCGCCCGATTCTGCAACTCGCGGTTGAAGTAGATCAACACATTGCGGCAAACCACCAGGTGCATTTCTCCGAACACGGCGTCCGTGACGAGATTGTGATTTGCGAAGGTAATTCGCTGCTTGAGTTCGGCGTTGAGCATCGCCGAATCGTAATGCGCGTGGTAATACTCCGAGAAGGATTTCTTTCCACCTGCATCGCGGTAATTGCGAGTGAACTCCTTGATGCGATCCGCGGGATAAATCCCCTGGCGGGCCCGCTCGAGGACCTCGTCGTTGAAGTCCGTGCCGTAAATTGTGACGCGTTCGTATAGTCCCTCTTCCTGGAGCACGATCGCCAGCGAGTAGACTTCCTCGCCGGTAGCGCAGCCGGCATGCCAGATCTTCACGAATGGATAGGTCCGCAGAATGGGCAGGACTTCCTCGCGCAGGACCCGGTAGACGAACGGATCGCGGAACATCTCCGTAACCGCGATCGAAAAATTCCGGGCGAGCTGCGAAAAGAAATCGATGTCATGCAGAACCCGCGGGATCAACTCGGAGATCCTGCCGATGCCTTGTGCCGACATGAACTGACGCACGCGCCGATCGATTGATGCCCGGGCGTACGAGCGGAAATCGTAGCCATACTGCCTGTAAATGGCCTCCAGCAGCAGGTCGACTTCGAGCGATTCCAGATCCACCGCGTTCATAGGATTCCCCGGGGCCCGCTCCGCACTCAAGGTAACCACACCCGCATCAGCGATAACAGACGGTCTTGATCAATCGGCTTGGGCAGGTAGTCGCTGGCGCCGGCCACCATACACTGGTCCTGGTCGCCTTTCATCGCCTTGGCCGTCAGTGCGATGATCGGCAGTTTACGGAATCGTTCCTGCGCACGAATGCGACGCATGGTCTCCAGCCCGTCCATGACGGGCATCATCACATCGATCAACACCAGGTCCATATCCGCATTCTCATCCAGCAGCTTCAGGGCCTTTTCGCCATTCTCCGCTTTCAGAGTTGTCATTCCCCGGTCGCTCAGCAGCCTGGACAGCGCAAAGACGGCCCGCATGTCGTCATCCGCCACCAAAACCTTCTTGCCACGGAACCGGGCATCAACGTCGTGCAGACTGTTGATGATCCGCCGCTTGCGCTCGGGCATCTCCACCACCACGCGGTGCAGGAACAGCGATACCTCGTCCAGCAGCCGTTCATCCGAGCGGCTGTCCTTGATGATGATCGAATCGGCACAGGAGCGAAGATCCAGTTCCTCCTCCACGGTCAAGTCGCGTGAGGTGTAAACCACGACCGGCGGCGAATCGGCACAGTTGTCGGCATGAATCTGTTTCAGAAGATGATCGCTATCGGCGTCCATCTGGCCCAGATCCACGATCACACAGTCGTACCGCTGGTTCTGCAGTTTGTCCAGGGCTTCCGCCGCATTGGCCGCCTCATCAACCTGCACCTGTCCCTCATCCGCGATCAATTGTACGACGCTTCGGCGTGCTTCCGGCTGATGGTCAACCACCAGGACAAGCTTGGGCCACTGCGTCGCCACATCGGCCAGCTTTTTGAGCACGCTATCGATGTCTTCGCGGGTCACGGGCTTTTTCAGTTGCCCGATCGCTCCCTTTCGCAGCCCTTCGTTGGTCGGATCATCGGCGGACATGATGTGCACGGGGATATGGCGGGTTGTGGGATCCGCCTTCAGTGCATCGAGGACAGCCCAGCCGCTCAGGCCGGGAAGCCTGAGGTCGAGAATCACGCCCACGGGCAGGAAACGCCGCGCCAGATCCAGCCCGTCTTCACCGCACACGGCCGCCAGGCACTTGAAGCCCCGCTCGCGGCATTGCCGGACCAGCAATCCGGCAAACCGCACGTCGTCCTCGATCACGAGCATGACGCGATCGTTGGGAGCCAGTTGGTCGCGGTCGTCCGGGACGGGTTTTGGCGAACGGCCGGTCACGGCCGAAGTAGCAACCGGTCCAGGCGCCGGACGAAGCGGCGCCGGAGCCTCGATTGTCGCCTTTTTGTCGCCAGCCAGCGGTCCGGCCGATTCGCAAGGCAGGTAGAGAGTAAAGGTCGAACCCTGCCCAAGCTGACTGGTCAGGTGAATCCTGCCGCCGAGCAGGCGGGCCAGTTCGCGCGAAATGGACAGTCCCAGTCCCGTGCCGCCGTATTTGCGGGACGTACTGCCGTCGGCCTGCTGAAAAGCGTCGAATATCAGTTTGTGCTTGTCGCTCGGGATGCCGATGCCCGTATCCTCGACCGCGATGGCCAGACCTTGCCCGATCGTCGAGACGCCCGAGCGATGAACGGCTGCGGGCTCTGCCCGTCGAAACGCGACCTTCACACTGCCCCGCTCGGTGAACTTCAGGGCATTGGAAACCAGGTTGCGGATAATCTGGTCGGTCCGCTTGCGGTCGGTATTCAGCGACACCGGAGCGTCGGGATCTACCTCCACGGTGAAGACCAGACCTCGCAACTCGGCCACGTGCTGAAAGGCGTCGCGGGTGCTCTCGGCCAGATCGGACACCAGCACGTTGCTCCGGTGCAGCTCCATGCGGCCCGCTTCGATCTTCGATAAATCCAGGATTTCATTGATCAGCGAAAGCAAGTCGTTGCCGCTCGAGTGAATCACGCGGGCCGACTCGACCTGATCCTGCGTCAGATTGCCTTCCTGGTTGTCAACGAAGCGGCGAGCCAGCAGCAGCAGACTGTTCAGCGGAGTCCGCAGTTCGTGCGACATGTTCGCCAGGAATTCGGACTTGTACTTGCTGGCCGCCGACAGTTCGGTCGCCTTGGCCTCGAGCTCCTGCCGGGCCTGCTCGACTTCGCTCGTCTGGCGCTCCAGCAGTTCGTTCTTCTCCTCGAGTTCCTCGTTGGTGACCTGCAGTTCTTCCTGCTGCGTGCGCAGATTCTCCTCCGATTCCTTCAATCGCAACGTCTGTTCCTCGAGTTCCGCATTGCTTGCCTGCAGTTCCTCCTGCTGAATTCGGAGCCGATCCTGCGATTCGTTCAGCCGGACCGCCTGTTCCTCCAGCTGCCGGTTGGTCACCTGCAACTCGGCCTGTTGAGCCTTCAGTTCCTCGGCCAGCCGCTGCGATTCGCGCAGCGCGAGGCGAACTCGCTCGCGGGCCTCGACGGTTTCGAGCGTAACGGCCACCTGCGGCACGGCCTGGGCGAGATACTCCAGCTGAAGATCCGTCAGCGCCCCCAGCGTCGCGACCTCGATGACGCCCTTGACCTGCTGCTGCGAGAGCATCGGCGTGACGCAGATCTGTCTCGGCGCGGTCTCGCCCAGTCCCGAGGCGACCCGCAGATAATCGTCCGGCACTTCGGAGATCAGGATCTGCTGCCGTTCGAGAGCTGCCTGTCCGACGAGCCCTTCGCCGAAGCTGAAGGAATTGGCCAGGTGCTTGCGCCGAGTGTAGGCATAACTGCCGATGAGTTTCAGCGCCGGATGTTCACTGTTGCCGTCCATCGTGTAGAACACGCCCACCTGGCCGCCAACGTACTTGGTCAGTTCCTTGATGACTTCGGCCGCCAACTCCGTCGGCGTGAGTTCACTGCGGAGAATGTCGCTCAGACGAGCCAGACCCGTCTTGATCCAGTCCTGGTCGGCTCGCTCCCTCTCCACCTTTCGCAACTCCGTCACGTCACGGGCCGCGGCAAACACGCCGGCGACGACCCCGTCTGCGTCGCGGTACACCGATGCGTTGTACAGCACAGGCATCAGTCGGCCGCCGCGATGCCGGAGTTCCAGCGGATAGTCGCGCACGGTGCCTTCGCGGAACACCTGAGCGTAACCGGCGCGGGCCTTGCCCGGATCGCTGAAGAAGTCCGCGAAATCCTGGCCGATCAACTCCGCCCGCTGAACTCCTGTCGCTTCCTCCGTAGCCTGATTCACATCCGTGATCTTGCCTGCCGGACTGATCGTCACCAGCGGATCCAGGTTGGCCTCTATCAGACTCCTGGCGTAAGCGCCCGACCGGCGGATCTCCCCCTCCACTCGCCGCAACTCCGTCACGTCACGGGCCGCGGCGAACACACCGGCTACGCCCCCGTCCGCATCGCGGTACACCGATGCGTTGTACAACACGGGCGTCAGGCTCCCGTCCCGATGCCGAAGCTCGAGGGGATAGTCGTGCACCTTTCCTTCCTGAAATACCTGGGCATAGCCGGCACGCGCCTTGACGGGATCGCTGAAGAAATCGGCAAAGTCGCGGCCGATCAATTCGGCGCGACTGGCCCCCGTGGCTTCCTCCGTGGCCCGGTTCACGTCCGTGATCTTCCCCTCGGGGCTGATCGTCACCAGCGGATCGAGATTCGCTTCGATCAGACTCCGCACGTAGTACTTGCTTCGTTCACCTTCGGTCTGGGCGACGCGCAGCGAATTGGTCATCCCGACAAAGGCCGACTCGAACGCCGCCTGCGCGTCGCCAAGACGCGCCAGTGAGCGGAACAAATCACCGATCTCGTCCGACCGAGAGAGGCCGCGTCCGATCTTCGGCAACGTCGTGGGGACAAACTCCCGACTCAAGTCGCCCGACGCAATCGCCTGTACGACGGGAGTCTTGGCGGCGTTGCCGTCGGCCAGCGCCTCCAGGATCCGGATCGCCATCACGCCCGGCCCATTCACGTGACGTTCGATCACCACTCCGATTCCGATTGCCAGGAGCAGACACACAACTGTGGCAACGGAGACAATCCTGGTCGTCGCCAGCGTCCGCTCCTCATTGGCCTTCACCTCGGACTCCGCAAACTGGATGTTCTTGTCGACCAATGTGCGCAGAGTATCCCGGCACGCGGCTCGCACCGCCTCGCCGTTCTCGCTTCGGTAAGCGACCGCCTTCTCGAATTCGCCGTTCTGAATGAACTTCTTGAGCACCTCGTGATACTGCTTGTCGGCCTGCCACCGCTGGACGAACTCGCCAAGCAGACGGCGATCCTCGGCATCAATCAGCGTGGCTTCGTAATCGGCGATCTTCGACTCAATGGTCTGGGACAGCTTCTCGGCATCGGCGAGATGCTCGAGCTTCCTGTCGTACACCGCGTAACCGAAGTTTGCCGACAACTCCTCGAAGGCGGCCTTGGCCGAAAACAGAATATCGAGCGGCACGGCCGTCTTCCGGTAGAGTTCGGTTCCCGTGCGGGCGCTCTGCTTGAGCGCCACGATCCCGTATATGCCTGCGGCACTGGCAATGACCGCCACACACACAAAGGCGCCCACCATTTTCGCGGTCAATCGAATACGCATTCCCATCGCGTGGAATCCTCTCGAAACCAATCACTACAGTTCGCAGCTGCGCGGCGGCAATAGGCGGTTCGCGATTCGCCCAGTGAGTGCCCGTTGCCCCGGTCTTTCGGTGGCCTGACGAAAATTTTCTTAGGTTCGCCAGTTTGACTTGATTCAGAAAGGAAAAGCTGTTGCGCTTCCTTG
>CAIPEB010000315.1 GCA_903863885.1 uncultured Planctomycetaceae bacterium
GGTTTCCCAGCCCGCCGCTCAGCCTTTTTTCGCGTACGGGGTCAATTTTCTGGATAGTAGTGCAGTTGAGGTTGCGTGATTGGCAAGCCGAAGAAAACAAAGTGGACTGCCAAGAATCTGGCACAGGTGGCCGATTTCTTCGACCGAAGCCAGCAGTGCATCAATCAATGGCGATCGCGAGGAATGCCCGGACGGCCTGGTACGTACGATCTTCGGGAGGTTCTGCAATGGGCGCTCTCGAAAGGTCTGCTTGTAGAACGTGTCGGCGGAGAAGATCTCGGCGACGGGGACTCTCCAGCACTGGAACGATACCGGGCGGCCCGAGCTCAACTGGCCGAGCTCGAGCTCGAGCGGCAGAAGAAGACGCTTGTTCCGCGTGATGCCATTCGCAACGGACTTTCTCGCTTTGCACATCATTTGCGGCAGCTCGCGGAACGGATGGGAAAACGTCATGGACCAGAGGCCGCGATAACCGTCAATGAGGCAATCGACGAATGCGGACGCGTGATCGACGATGAGTTTGACGTTCACTGATTTCGATGCTGCGGTTCGTGATGAACTGCGATGGACGCTGGATCGATCGAAAGCCGCGATCGTGCGACCGATCTCGCAATGGGTCGAGGAAGAATTGATCCTGCCGAGCGGTCCGTACAAGGGGGAACGCTATAGACATCGACGACATCCGGCGAGCCGGCTTTGGTTCGATGCTCTGGATTCCGGCCGGTGGAACAGGCACGCGGCCAGCGGTCCCACGCAGAACGGCAAGACGCTTATGTGCTACGTCGCGCCGGTCCTCTATCACCTGTTCGAGCTGCAGGAGACGGTGATCATTGGACTACCCACGATGCAGATGGCACAGGACAAATGGGTCGAGGATCTTCTTCCGGCTATTGAGGCCAGCCGCTTCCGCGAGCTGCTGCCGACGACCGGAGAGGGCAGTAAGGGCGGCATGGTGAAGCGGGCCATCCGATTCCGCAACGACGTGACGCTCCGGTTTATGACCTCTGGAGGCGGCGACAAACAACGCGCCGGCTACACGGCCCGCGTGCTGGCGGTGACCGAGACGGACGGCATGGACGAGTCGAGCGAGACGTCACGCGAGGCCGACAAGATCGAGCAGCTCGAGGGACGAACGCGAGCTTACGGGGCCAGCAAGCGGATCTACTTGGAGTGTACTGCCAGCATCGAGCGGGGACGCATCTGGCAGGAGATCGTCAACGGCACAGACTCGAGGATCTACCGACCATGCCCGGCGTGCGGCCAATACGTTTCACCAGAACGCGAGCACCTGGTTGGCTGGCAAGACGCTGACAGCGAGTTAGAAGCGGCTGATAAAGCGTCGTTCGCATGCCCGGAGTGCCTGACCGCCTGGACAGAAGACGAACGGCATGACGCGTCGGCGTCCGGCGTGCTAGTCCATCGCGGTCAGAAGGCGATGCCGAGCGGCGACGTGATCGGCGATTTACCTCCGACGAAGACGCTCGGATTCCGCTGGTCTGCCGTAGACAACCCGTTCGCCACGGCCGCGGATCTCGGGGCGGAGGAATGGCGTGCGTCTCGCAGCCACGACCGCGAAAACGCCGAGAAGAAAATGCGACAGTTCATCTGGTGTCTGCCGTGGATTCCGCCCGAAGTGGAGTTGACTCCATTGACTGCGGAGGACGTGCAGCAGCGAACTGGCGGACTGCGAAAGGGAATTGTTCCCGCCGATTGTCTGGGCATCTCCGTCGGCATCGACACGGGTAAACGTGAACTGCACTGGCACGCCGTGGCGGTCAGACCTGGCGGTGGATTCCACGTTATCGACTACGGCGTACAGCCGACGGAAGCGGATAGCGTGGGCGTGACGCGAGGTCTGCTCGATGCACTTCGATCGCTGCAGTCGTACTTCGCGGGTGGCTGGCCGGATGAGTCAAGCAGACGCTGGCTGCCATCGCAGGCATGGATTGATTCGGGGTGGCATGAGCATCAGGCGGCCGTGTACGAGTTCTGCCGGCAGGCTGCCAACGGACTGCAGGCGGGCCAGGAAGTCTACCGGCCGACGAAGGGATTTGGCGAACGGCAGCGAGGGACAACCCGCTACATCGCACCGAAAGCCCGTAGTGGCGACGTGCGATACATCGGACTGCAGTTCGATGTGCGGTGGCAGAGGGCCGCACGCATGCCACTGGTGCACGTGAACAGCGATTTCTGGAAGTCGCAACTTCATCAGCGGTTGGCCATGTCTGCCGATGAGCCGGGCGCCATGACGATCTACGAAGCCGCCAGTCACCTCGAGCACCGTGAATACTCCGAACAGATCACGGCCGAGATCCAGAAAGAGCAGTGGATGGAAGGACGAGGAGAGGTGATCGTCTGGGAGAGGGTGCGTCGTCAGAACCACTTCCTGGATGCAGGATATCTCAGCCTGGCTGCCGGGTCGTTTATCGCGGCGGAAATAGAGCGGCAGCAGTCTCAACCGAAAGATGGGTGGTTTGACCGGCAGGCAAAACAGAAC
>CAIPEB010000316.1 GCA_903863885.1 uncultured Planctomycetaceae bacterium
AGCTACGGTGTGGGCGGGTCTCCTGACCGGTCCCACTCCCACACATTGTCGGCCCGCTTCATGAAAACTTCCGCAACGCAAGGACGCCCCGCAAGCGCGAAACGCTTTTCACCGGCATGCGGCATCGCGTTTTCATCCTGCGCGGTGAATCGCCTGCATGTCATTTACGCGTCTTGGCTTTGGCTTTGGCCTTGGGCAGAGCCTTCTTCAAGTCGGTTTCCGGAGCGTCCTTGTCGGGAACTTCGAACGATTTCCGCAATCGAGCGAGCTCGTCGTGCAATTCCCGCTGTATGTCCGCGTAGGATGCGTCGCCGTAAACCGACTTGAGTTCGCGGGGATCTTTCTTCAGATCGAACAGTTCCCAGTAGTTGAATTCCGGTTCGTAAAAGTAGACCAGTTTGTACCGGTCGGTTACGACTCCGTAATGCTTCGCAACGCTGTGCGGTCCCGGGAACTCGTAGTAGTGGTAATAGAAGCTCTTGCGCCAGTCATCCGGAGTTTTGCCATTGAAGACCGGAATCAGGCTGCACCCCTGGATCTCGGCGGGAACACTGAGTCCGGCTGCGTCGAGCATCGTCGGGGCGAAATCCAGATTGGAGACCAGGTCGCAATTCACGCTGCCCGGTTTGATGACTCCCGGCCAGCGGGCGAGGAATGGCGTTCGCAGCGATTCCTCGAAGATCCATCGCTTGTCGAACCATCCGTGTTCGCCGAGATAAAACCCCTGGTCCGATGCATAAATCACCAGCGTGTTTTCGCTGAGCCCCTCGTCGTCCAGGTACTGGAGGATGCGCCCAACGCTTTCGTCGACCGACTTGATGCAGCCGAGATAGTCGTGGAGGTAGCGGTTGTACTTCCATTGGACCAGTTCACGCCCCTTCAGATCGGCTTTCCGGAACGCGTCGTTGCGCGGTCCGTAATACGCGTCCCATGGGCCCTGCTGTTCGGGTGTCAGGTTCGCGAGCCGTTTCAACTTGATGTCGCTTTCGTTCATCGTCTTTTCGATGGTCATGTCCTGCTCGTGCTCGGCTTTGCCTCGCCCCGAGTAATCGTCGAAGAGTGTTTCGGGCAAGTCGTAATTCCGGTCTCCGTCGTGCCCGAGGTACTTGAGGTTCGGCGACCACTCGCGGTGCGGCGCTTTGTGGTGGCACATCAGGAGAAACGGCTTGGACTTGTCACGCTCCTTCAGCCAATCAAGCGACAAGTCCGTGATGATGTCGGTGACATAGCCGGCTCGCTTCACCGGTTGTCCGTTGCGGATCATCGGCGGGTTGTAATAGACGCCTTGGCCCGGGAGTATATCCCAGTAATCGAAGCCCGTGGGATCGCTGACGAGATGCCACTTTCCGACAATCGCTGTCTGGTATCCCGCGGCTTGCAGCAACTTGGGCATGGTTGTCTGCGATCCGTCGAACCGGCTGTTTGTATTGTTGTAGAAGCCATTCTTGTGGCTGTACTTGCCGGTCAGCACGGTGGCGCGACTCGGTCCGCAGATCGAGTTGGGAACCAGGCATCGGTCGAACCGCATGCCCTCGCGCGCGATCCGGTCGAAATTCGGGGTGTCGATCAGTTTCCTGGGATCTCCGTAGGCGCTGATTGCCTGATACGCGTGGTCGTCGGAGAAAACGAAAACAAGGTTCGGGCGGTTCGGCCGCTCTGCGGCGCTGGCAGAGGTTGCCGAGAGAAGGCCGCAAGCAGAAACAGCCAATAAGAACCATGGTTTCATTCTGGTTGCCCTTTCGGAATGAGTCGTCCGATACCATGCCTCGCCGTTGGCCGGTAATGACCGTGAGCGGTGCGGCGAAAATGAACACACTTCGAGTCGAACCGTCGGTCGGGCGATCGCAGGTACTCGGTACGAAATGTCTCTAATCTTTGGCTCTCTTGCGGTTGGCCTTGGGACGTGTTTTCTCGGATGAACCGGCTGCTGCCGCGAGGGGCCTTGTTATCTGGATCTTGGCATCGTTCGATTGCACCGGGCCCGGTGTGCTGCGGCCATCCGCAACGTATTCTTCGAGCAGCGCAGTCAGCGATGCCACGACGTCCGGATGTTGAGCCTGCACGTTGTGCTGCTCGCCGATGTCGCTTGCCAGATCGTACAGTTGCACGTCCGGCAGCCCTCGGGCTTCGGCGCTGTTGGGCCGGGGCGAACTCCAACCGCCCGAATCCGCACACAACGCCAGCTTCCAGTTGCCTCGCCGTATGGCGAACGAACCGTTGATCGAATGGTGCACAACGGCTTCGCGCAGCGGCTTGTCCGCCGTTCCCCGCAGGGCAGGGAGAAAACTGACGCTGTCCACCCCCGCTTCCGACGGCAGTTCAGCCTTGAGTAGATCGGCGCACGTGGCCAACAGGTCGGTCAGGCAGAGCAATTGATCGCAGCGGGTGCCTGGGCGAACCTGTCCCGGCCAGCGGACGAGAAACGGAATTCGGTGGCCGCCCTCGAAAATATCCGCTTTGTTGCCGCGGAACCGGAAACTCGGATTGTGACCTTTTGCGGCAAGTTCTTCGAATCGGGCCTGCGGAGAACAGCCATTGTCGCTGGTGACGATCAGGAGTGTATTGTCGGCAAGGTGCAGGCGGTCCATGGCCGCCATGACTTCGCCAAGACTCGCGTCGGTCTGCATCACGAAATCCGCGTACGGATTCAATCCGCTTTTGTTCCGCCAGGACTCCTTCGGCAGGATCGGCGTGTGCGGTGAGGCCAGGGGCAGGTAAAGGAAAAAAGGCTGCTCTTTGGCCGAAGACGCCTCGAGGAATTCAACGGCTTTCTTCGTCAGGGTCGGCAGCATGTCCTCAGCCTCAAAGCCGGGTGCGGCCGGTCCTTTGCGCGTTGCGCCGTCGGTGCGCCCGAACATCAAAGGAAACTCGCGATTCTCGGTCGGCAGGGCGGCTACGCGATCGTTCTCGATGAAGGTGTAAGGCACCATGTCGAGCGACGCGCTGATGCCGAAGTAGTAGTCGAAACCGGCTGAGTTGGGGCCGCCGGTCACGGGTTTTGAGAATTCCACGTTCCAGACCTGTTGCGACGTCTCGATATCGTTCTCCGAGACATCCTTGCCCTGCAGTCTGGTCCAGTCCATGCCGAGATGCCACTTACCGATGCACGCTGTGCTGTAGCCGTTCGACTTCAGCAGTTTTGGGACGGTCAGCTGCTCGTTTCGAATCAAAGTCGGGCTCAATCCTCCGAGCACGCCGCGCTGAAGCCGAGACCGCCATGCGTAGCGCCCCGTCACGATTCCATACCGAGTCGGCGTGCAGACCGCCGAGCCGGAATGAACGTCGGTGAACGACATTCCTTCCGCAGCGACGCGATCGAAGTTGGGCGTGGGGATCTTGCCCTCGGGATTGAGCGCACGAACGTCGCCATACCCCAGATCATCGCACAGGACGTAAACGATGTTCGGGCGTGCGGAATCGGCGGCGGCTGCCGCGTTTACGGCAGCCGCGCACCACAGAATCAGCAGGCACATTTCGGATTCCTACTTTTTCTCTTCAGGCTTCTTGATCTCGATCGGCTTGACCAGGAGACCTTCGCGGGACGGAAGGGCCGGGAACTTGGCGTGCGGTTCGGCCTGATACCAGAAGCCCACCGACGCGATGTCGTCCTCGAGAGGCAGGTAGCGGCCGCCGGACTGCCAGCCCAGCGCCTGAATTGTGACCTTCAGATCCTTGGCGAAACGAATCGGATCGGCGATGTGCCAGCGATAAAGACCGAATCGCTGGCCGGGCACATAGATGATGTCGGGAGGCAGCACCTGAGCCAGGCCCGTATACGGTGTGCTGAACGTCTGGTAAAGCTTCGTGTCCCGGTTCTCGAAGTTATAGGATCCGCAGAAATAGTCTTCGGTGCCGGTCCCGCAGATCGTCGGGAACTCCTGGTCGCCGTCCATGAAGAACTTGATTTCGCCTTCGCCCCACCATCCCGGACTGTGCACTTCCCAGGCCATGTACGTTCCCACGTATTGCCCTTGGCCTTGGATGCCGTCGAGAATCGTATAGACGTCCTTGGCTGCAAGCCGATTGACCCTCCGGAACTGGGCGTGGAAGTAGGCGGCGTCCGCGGGCACATCGGTCAGCGTGTAGTCGATCTGGTAATAGAGAGTCATGTCCTTGTCGTCGATATTCTCCATCGTGACCTTGGCCTTCTTGCGGAAGGGCATGTTCCAGTAGCAATTGAAAGCGCTGCCGGGATTCACGCACACGGGGAGCGAGTTGATCTGGGCGTACTTGCCCCAGCCGCAGGCGAAGAAGTCGGCCATCGGGACTTCAATGGACGGTTGTGTTTCATCGTCCCAGTAGAATCGCAGGACGTAGAGCCTGGTCTTGTCGATCGGCGCCGGTGTCATCCAGATGTGCTGAATCGCCCCCGAGCCCTGGATGTCGGCCAGCGTGAACGTTGTGCCCGCGGGAATTCGCACGGAGGGCGACACCTTCCAGCCTTGGCCCAGCTCGCGCGATGCATTCTTGCCCGTACCCTCGGTAGCCATGGCCGCCTTGCCTTTTTCACCCGTGAAGTTCTCCGGGCAGGCCGACCTCGTTTGTGCCTTGGACAGGCGGCTCAGGTTCCCGAGGTTCATATCCAGGCCGTTGAAGCCGCCGTCTTCGGCGAGCGACAGGGAAGCCGCGCCGCAGAACACGGCCATCCAGCCAGCAAACCGGAGTGGACTCAAGTATGTCATTGCCAATTGCTCCTCATTTGCAGGGTTTAAATTCCGAAATTCGGTTGCTGATTTGTGCCAAATCACTCTCGGCCGACGACAAAGCGCCGTCATGATAAGCGCGCTGGCGGCGCGGCACAATCAAGTCATGCCGTCTTGCCGATTTGCTTGCCGGACAGTGTGACGCGGCGGATCCGCATCGATCGGAACTACTGCGGACGATACCAGAACTTCGACCAGTATTTCTGGTCAAGTGCGAAGAAGTCCAGGCGGTCTCCCGGGGCGCCCGCGTTTTCGGTCAAGACCCCGTATCGCTGCATTTCACGCAGATACTGGCGATTGGGTCGGAAGTCGGGCGAGCCATATCGCGGTTCCGCGTCGATATTCGACTTGGCGATGGATATTGCCTTGAGCAGCGTTTGATAGTCGGGATCGCTCTTGTCCTTGAACACTGCGCCGCAGCTTTCATACCCGCCCGCCGACTTTGCCAGCGGCCCGAGCAGCAGCGGCGAACATTCGGGACGGGAGAAGTTGAGCAGAATGTTCGGGCTGAATCTCGCAATCGGATCGTGCTCGCCGACCAGACGTTCGAAAGCGCCTGCGGGCCGGTTCAATTTCGCCCTGTTCTTGCGGCCCCATTCCTGGGTCAGCGGCAGCGGCTTGGCTTCCCCGTCCGGATCCGATTCGTGGCAGGTCTTGCACCGTTTCTGCAGCAGTTGGGCCTGGCTGACAAAGACGTAAGCCGCCGAGCCGCCCGCGACCTGCTGCTGTTTCTCATTGCGCAGCCCCGCGTACGATCCGGCGTATGCCGCACCGCTTTCGATCCACAGCCAGAGTGTGCGCCGCTCGTGGTCCGAGACTTTTGCGTTGTAGTGGCTGCCGTCGCAAAGCTTCAAGAGCCGGCTGGCTGAACTTCCGATCGTACGCGGCGGCTGGTTGCCCAGCCCGTTCCGCCCGTCCGCGACGAGCCGGTGGGCGAACATGCTGAAGTAGCTGTGGGACCAATTCGGTCCAAGGTCGCCGGAGAGTATCACCTTGCCTTCCGGTTTTTCGTCGCTGTGGCATGACACGCAGTGACGGTCGAGAACCGGCTGGATGTCCCGCGTGTAATCAAGCACGTCCGGATAATCGGCGAACGACTCGATCTTGCTGGCGGGACGCTGTGTTGCGAGGAGACGCTGCGGATTCTTGTTCTCGGGCGTGTGGACTCGTTGCTCATGGCAACCGACGCAACTGATCACTTCGCCGGGTCGAACGCTGCACCAGCTCTGCATGCGTTTCACGGACAGGTCGTTTTCATCGAGTGCCACGAAAAAGACCTGACGGTCCGCAGGGACTTCGAAGAACGCGGATCCGTCCGCTTCGACCGGAACCGTTCCCAGCACCCGTTCGAGCGTGAATGTGCCCAGCCACGAGACGAGGTCGGGACCGCCGCTGAAGTTCACCTGTTTGGGAAGCGATTCGAGGATGAGCAGTTTTTTGATCTGCCCCCGTTCAACACCCGGGAGGTTTCTTCCTCGATAGACGTCGGCGACGATCATGCGCCCGACGGACTGTTCGGCGTGCGTGCGGGGGGCGATGACTCGCTCCCGCGGCCTCGCGGTGAGCGGACGCGGCTCGTGGAGTTGACCGGGGCCCGGGTAACGATAGATGGTCTCGATCGCGCCGCTGCCATCCATGCACACCATTTCGTTTTCGCGCGCCGCGATGAAACAGTTCTCCGCGATCGCAAAGGGATCGCGTGTCAATGCTCCGCCGTGAAGAGGACGAGCAAACGGCACCGCGTCGGGACCGCCCGACGGCGATACGACCGTGGCAATGCCCGCATGTTCGTTCACGCCATGTCCGGGCGAGAATGACGCCACGATCTTGTCTGTCCCGGGAATCGGCTTCGCATCGATCATCACAATGCCGGGATGCATGTTGCCGAAAAAGACCGATTGTGCGGTCCCGTCCGGATCCACGGTCCACAGCGAATGAAATTCCACCTGGCTGCGGTCCACGTATTCCCATCGCGTGTAGATCAGCCGCCCGTCCGGCATCACCCACGGCGTGTTGTCGTGTTCCGTGTTCGCAGAGATCAGTTCGATGTTGCCGCCGTCCGCATCGCATCGATACATCACGCCGACCTGAGTCATCCAGCAGTTCACCCACCGCTGGCACCGCGTCGATACAAAAGCGATGTGGCCGTCCGGAAGGTAAACCGGTTCGTAGTCGTCGTAGTCCCCCGAGGTCAATTGCCGCAATCCGCTGCCGTCGCATTCAATCTCGTAGAGATGGAACGCTTCGGTTCCGGCTTTGCGGTACGAGAACAGTATCTTCCGGGCGTCGTAATGCACTTGCGGATCGCGAATGGAACCACCCTGCGCATCCAGCAGCACGGTGAGTTGTCCGGTACGCACGTTCCAGCGACAGAGCTTGCCGTCGTCGGGTTTGCCGTTGCCGGGGTAGGCTTTTTTATTCTCGTCGTCGCAGTAGTAGCCGATGTTGGCATACCAGTGTCCGTCGTCGTAGCGACCGCGGGTGCAAAAAACGATTTCCTGGATGTCCTTCATCGGCCCTTCCAAGGACTTTGCGAGCACCGGTCCCGGAGGTTTCTTCACCGGTGCGGGTTGGGCAGCGGCATCCAGTGGCAGGGTGTGTATTGCATACAGCAAGTTGATCGCGAGCATCCACGCCAGTATCGATCGACCTTTCATGGCATTTGCCTCCACAGCATGCGTCCCGCTTTGATCATCTCGCCCCGCGGCGGTGTCCATGCCGCGTGAGTCAAGGCAAAATGACAAAGTAATGCCACTGTAACCAGTTTTTTGGCTGCAAGCGAGTCAGCGAATCACGCGACGCGGCTCGCGTCCTCATGCTACATGACCTTGCTGAGGAATTTCTGTGTCCGCTCGGTGCGGGGATGGTCGAAGACCTCCTGCGGCGTTCCCTCTTCGATGACTTTGCCGTCATCCAGCACGAGAATCCGATCCGCCGAGCGTCGTGCGAATTGAAGTTCGTGCGTCACCAGGAGCAGCGTGAGGCCATCCCGTCGCAAATCGTCGAGCACATCGAGCACATCGTGCTTCAATTCGGGGTCGAGAGCACTGGTGATTTCGTCGCAGAGCAAGCCGCGAGGTTCCATCGCCATGGCCCTGGCAATCGCAACCCGCTGTTTCTGTCCCCCCGACAACTCCCGCGGGTAGGAGTTGGCACGATCGGCCAATCCCACGCGATCGAGCAACGCCATGGCTCGCGACCTGGCTTCAGCCGGTCTCACGCCGAGCACGCGGATCGGCGATTCGACGATATTCTCCATCGCGGTCAGATGCGGGAACAGCTGGAAATCCTGGAAGATCATGCCGAACCGGCGGCGGATCGCCGAGATGTTCTCGCTATGCCTCGCATCTTCCCTGGCGACGATTCGATGCGGTCCCACCTGGATCGTGCCCGCGTCGAAGGGAGTCAGTCCATTGACGCACCGCAGCAACGTGGATTTGCCGCCGCCGCTGGGGCCGATCAGCGCGGCTGTCTGTCCCGCGGGAATCTGCAGCGACACGCCATCCAGCACAGTCCGCCCCGGAAACCGTTTGACCAGTCCATCGATCTGGACGCTCCATGCCGGCGTCATAGTCCCTTCCCCCATCGCTTTTCGAGGTGGCGGGCGAGGTATCCCAGCGGAACGGACATGACGAGATACAGCATGGCGGTTGCCAGGCCGATCTCCAGATAACGCATGCTGGACTTCGCGAGGATCTGGTACTCCTTCGTCAATTCCACGACCGCGATCACGCTCACGAGGCTGGTGTCTTTGAACAGTGCAATGAAATCGTTCGTCATGGGCGGCAGAATCACTCGGATCGCCTGCGGCAGAATGATCCGGCGGAACGTGAGCGAGTTTGACATGCCGAGCGAGGCGGCCGCTTCCCATTGTCCGACCGGAATCGAGCCGATTCCCGCGCGGTAGATTTCGGATTCGTAAGCCCCGTAGTTCAACCCGAAACCGACTACCGATGCGGCGAACGCCGATAGGTTGAGCCAATGGCCCAGGCCCAAATGCTCTCCGATCGAGGGCAGGCCGTAATACAGGAAGAACAGGAGCAGGAGCACGGGTATGCCGCGGAAGAACTCGACGTAAACCGTCGCCGCCAGACGCAGCAGCCAGAATCGCGAAAGACGCATCAGTGCCACGGGAAGCCCGATGGCTATTGCCAGGCACATGCTTGCCACCGTGACTTCGATCGTCACCAGGGCTCCCTGCAGCAGCAGGGGAAAGTACTCCCAGAACGTCCAATGCGAGTCCGCCGGCCGGATGGCATTGTCTTCGGCCGGTGTTCCGAAGAGGCCTTCCTGGTCCGCATTCCAAAGTCCCCACTTTTCGTAGATCTTTCGCAGCGTGCCTTTTTGCGACAGGCTGGCCAGCGCATTGTTCACGCGATCACACAGAGCCGTGTCTTCGCGGCGAAACGCAATGGCGTAGTAACCCTTCCCGGTGGGTGTGCCGACGAACTTCAACTTGGGGTTTGGCTTGGCGTAATAGACCGCAATGGGGAGATCGAGAAGCACCGCGTCCAGACGCCCGAGTTCAAGGTCGTTGTAGGGTTCCACGACGCTGTCGTAGATCTTCTTGTTGATTTGCAGTTGATCCAGCAGGCGTTCCGCAGCGGTGTCCTCGAGTGTTCCGACAACTCCGCCCCTCGCGCGGCATTCGTCGAGCGAACCGAACCGCATTTCGTTCGCACGGGCGACCAACTGCAGCGTGTAGACGTAATAGGGATGGCTGAATCGCACCGCGCGTGCCCGGTCCGGCGTGACCTCGAACCCGTTCATGGCAAAATCGAAATCCCGCCGATCGAGGCCGGGCACGAGGCTGCTGAATTGGTATTGAACGAACTCGATCTCACATCGCAGTTCGCGGGCCATCGCATCGGCGAGTTCCTTCTCGTATCCGATATTCTCGGTCGGGCGGTCGGGATCCTTGAACATGTACGGAGCGCCGCCCTCTGCGTCCGCGCCCCACCGCAGCACGGACGGGGCGTCCTCTGTCGCCTCCGCTCGCATTGCGAACGGCGCAAGGACGCTGCACCCGACGGCAAGCAAAAGCAGATCTCGTAAGAACCGGAATGGCGCAATACTCATCGCGCTGTTTGACCCTCGCCACGGTTGAATGACGCATTGAATTGGGAGTAGATTGTCGAGCGAAAGTTCAGAAAGTCAAATCACTCTGCCCAGACAATTGGAAAAGTGCGAGATAATTCTGCGATTTTTCTCCCGGAGTATAACCATGGCCCCCACGTCCCGCCGCACGTTCCTGAAACTCGCTGCTTCGGCCGTCAGCGTAGGGGCGATGCCCGCCATCGTGCCGGCCAGCGTGTTTGGAGCCAACTCTCCGAGCAACCGCATCAACGTGGGTTTCATCGGGCTGGGGAATCAGAGCACGCTCGATCTGCCTGCGTTCCTGGGGCACGACGATGTTCAGGTCGTTGCCGTGTGTGACGTGAATACGGCAAGTTATGGATACAAAACGGAAAGCCAATTTCTCGGCCGCAAACCGGGCCAGGAAAGCGTAAACAAGTTCTACGCGGAAAAGCAGGCCTCGGGCCAGTTCAGGGGCTGCGACGCGTACGTCGATTTTCGCGAGGTGCTTGCGCGCAAGGACATTGATGCCGTGGCTGTCGTCGTGCCCGATCACTGGCACGGCTTGATCACCGTGATGGCGGCCGAAGCCGGCAAAGACGTTTATTGCGAAAAACCTCTGTCGCTCACGATCCGGCAAGGTCGAGCAATGGTCAAAGCCGTCCGCAAGTACGAACGGATCCTGCAGACGGGAAGCCACTATCGTTCGAGTCCCGGCAATCGATTCGCCTGCGAACTCATTCGAAACGGACGGATCGGGAAGTTGCAGCGGATTGTGACTCAGGTTGCGGAGAACAACGCTGTGGATCCGGGGCCGGGGTGGAAGCCCATGCCGGTGCCCGAAGGTTTCGACTACCAGATGTGGCTGGGGCCTGCGCCGGATGCTCCCTACCACAAGGACCGCTGCTTCTACCGGTTTCGTTTCAATCTCGACTACTCGGGCGGTCAGACCACGAACTTCGGCGCCCATTCCAACGACATCGCGCAGTGGGCGATGGGAACGGATTTGAGTGGTCCGGTCGAGATCGAGGATACGGGGGCCGAGTGGCCGCCGGCAGGCGGTCTGTTCACGACGGCCACGAAGGTCAGTTTCAGGGCGAAGTACGCCAACGGCGTCGAGTTGGTCTGTCAGACGACCAAGACAGGTTTCGGCATTCGCTTCGAGGGAAGCGACGGATGGGTCGAGTACGGTTACGGAGGCGTCAAGACATCGCCCGAGAATCTCGTGACGACGAAGATCGGCCCGAACGAGATTCACCTGCCGATAAGCAATCCGAATCGCGCGGAAGACTCCGCGAAGTACTACATTCCGGACCACGTGCGGAATTTTCTCGACTCGGTCAAGTCGCGAAAAGACCCGATCGAACCGGTGGAGGTCGGCCACCGCACGGCTTCTCTCTGTCACATCGGCAACATCGCCATGAAGCTCAAACGCAAGTTGCGATGGGATCCAGAGCATGAACGGTTCCAGGGCGACGAAGAAGCCAACCAGATGCTGGGCCGGCCCATGCGCGAGCCATGGCAGTTGCCCGAGTTGACTTGAAGACGATCGCTAGACCGCAGTCTGTTTGAGAGGGATCGCGCACAACGAGTTTGCGGGGAAGGCGTCACGGAATCAACGCGGAACCGTGCGGTCATTCGACCAATTCCCGCAACGGAAAACGCCGCAAAATGCCGGTGGCCGGGCTTCTTACTTCGCGTGTTTCAGCACGAAGTCCATGAGTTGCCGGCATTCGAAGAAGCCGTTCCACATGTTGTGCCCCTGGCCGGGCGGCACCACGAGTTCCGCCTGTCCGCCGAGTTCCTTGAAACGCCGGGCGACTTCGCCGGAATTGAGCTCAAGCGGCACCACAGCATCGCTATCGCCGTGGATCGCGAAGAACGGCACGGACGCATCGACGAGCGGCTTGAGTCGCAAGACCGGGTTGTGTTCAGCGAGCTTCGCGGTCAGTTCGGCGGGAGTCATGCCGTATGCGGGCGCGGCCTTTTCAATGCCCGGATAACTCGACAGGTTGCAGACCGGATAGATGCCGGCAATGCCGCCCACCTTGTCCGCATTCTCGGCCGCCCAGTTGATGAGCATCAAGCCGCCCCGGCTGCGAGCCAGCAGCACCGGCTTTCGCGAAAAACCGCGGTTCGCCGTCAACTCGTTGTAGAGTGCTCCGTAGAGACGTCTTCCTTCGGGATTGCCCGCCGACTCGCCGACGTCGATTCCTGCCACGGCGATGCCCGCTTCGATGAAGCGATGAAACATCCATTTTTCCGCATCGCTCGGCAGTCCCGGCAGCGTGGGCGCATACCAGACCCAAGGCACGGATCCTGAAACGGGTTTTCCCGGCGGTATCAGGAATGCAACCCGGCCCGCGACAGTGAACACCTCGCCCGGCAGCGGAAGTTCCTTCTCGGGTCGGTCCGCTGCGAAAACGATGTACTGCAACGCAAATAGAGAAAACACCGCAAGGCACGTGTAACCGGTTCGAATCATGTTGCGCTCCTGTGGTTGCTCGCCGTTGCTGCAACAGCCGACTTTCATAAGTCGAATCAAAGTCCGCGAGGCGGTCAGGCGGGATTCTGTTCGCTTCGCGTATGCTATATCGTACGATCATCAAGGCGGTGCGACGAGGCAACGTGCTCGTCTCAGAACGTGTTTGAATTATCCAATTCACGGTTCCCGGGAGGTGACTGGATTTTGGAATGCGTTCTCAGTACATCTTCGCCTGATCTATTGGGCCGGCTTGGAAAACGGCATACTTCGGAGGACTTGCGCGTGCAACGCGATTGCGCTTACGGGTTGATGAGAGAATTGGCGACGGGCGTCCTGTGGATTCTGCGCCGGGTTTCGATGCCCTGGCAAATTGACGTGAAACAGGCACTTTTCATCGCCGGTACCTTGGCGGGAGCACTCGGCATTTTGCGGGACGCCGAGGTGCGTTGTGCCGAACCTGAACTGGTTGGCCACCAGGCCGACGGGCGCTCGGTGACTCCGGTAAACCAGACGATTACACCAAACGGCCGGCAACTGGACCTGCCCGGACTGCGGCCCCAGGTTCTGGCATTGTCGCCGGACAGGCGCCTGCTCCTTGCGTCGGGCAAGACGAGCGAGTTGCTCGTGGTGAATCCCGATACGCTGGACATCCGGCAGCGTGTTTCCATCCCAGCGAAGAACCGGGACCAGGTCGAACTGGCGAGCTACACCGGACTGGTTTTCTCGGCGGATGGAAAGCTGGTGTTTTTCAGCGATGTCCAGGGCACCGTTGAGGTTTTCTCCGTTGCGGAGGGTGGCACGGTTTCCCACTCGCGCTCGCTGCCGATTCCGCCGGCTAACGCTCCGCGGCGAAAACCCGAGATCCCGGCGGGTCTGGCTCTGTCAGCGGATGGAGCGAAACTGTACGTGTGCGCGAATCTGTCCAACCGGCTGCACGAGATCGATACTGTCAGCGGCACAGTCCTGCGCAGTTTCGATGTGGGCGTTGCTCCCTATGACGTGGTTTTGGTCGGTAATAAGTGTCTTGTGAGCAATTGGGGCGGCCGCCGACCTGGCGAAGGAGATCTGACCGGCCCTGCGGGCCGTGGCACCGCAGTTCGCGTCGATCCGGTTCGTCATATTGCGAGCGAGGGTTCGATCAGCATCATCTCGCTTGACGGCGCAGCCGCAGCGAAGGAGATCGTGACAGGTCTGCATGCGAGCGGTTTGGCCGTTTCACCTGATGGCAAGTATGTGGTCTGCTGCAACGCGGCGAGCGACAATCTGAGCGTGATTGATGTGGCTGAGGATAAGATCGTAGAAACGATCTGGGCCAAGCGTCGTCCCTCGGATTTGTTCGGTGCTTCGCCCAACGCCGCCTGCTTCGACCGCGAAGGAAAGACGCTTTATGTCGCGAATGGAACTCAGAACGCGATTGCCGTGATCCGCTTCGAACCCGGCGATGGGGAGGGTTCAAAGTTGACAGGAATGATTCCCGTGGGTTGGTTCCCGGGCGCTGTTGCGTTCGACGAATCGCGAAACACGATTTGCGTGGCCAACATCAAGGGAATTGCACGCACGGAGGGAACGGACAAGAGCACCGGTGCGAAGGGGTTCAATTCGCACCTGTACCACGGTTCGCTTTCCCTGGTCCCCGTCCCCAAAGCGGAGGAACTGGCGTCCCTTTCGGAAACGGTCGAACGCAATTTGCGCCGTGAAGCGATTGCGGAAGCGATGCAGCCGGCCCGTCCCGGGGAACCTCCGCGCGCGATTCCCCAACGCATCGGCGAACCGAGCCTGATCAAGCATGTGGTTTACGTGATTAAGGAGAACCGGACCTACGACCAGGTTCTAGGCGCCTGCGGGAGAGGGCGGGGGAGAGCCGATCTCTGCATTTTCGGGGAGAAGATCACTCCCAACCAGCACAAGTTCGTGCAGGACTTCGTGCTGTTGGACAACACTTACTGTTCGGGGATTCTCAGTGCGGACGGACATCAGTGGAGCACGACCGCGTTCAGCACGGACTACATGGAGAAGAGCTTTGCGGGTTTTCCACGCAGTTATCCGGATGGAATGGGCGAGGATGAGAACGACGCTCTGGCTTACTCGCCCGCCGGGTTTATCTGGGATCAGGTGCTGCTGCATCGCAAGACGTTTCGCAATTACGGCGAGTTCATGATGCCCGCCGTTCGATGGAAAGATCCTGAACGGAAAGGTGCGCCGGATTTCCTGGCGTGCTACCGAGCATGGAAGGAGGGAACGGGCGAAGTTGTGTTCGAGAGCCAGCCGTCGATCGAGACGATTCGCCCTTATTCACCCTCGGATTACGTGGGCTGGAATATGTCTGTTCCCGACCAGTTTCGCGCGGACTTCATCATTCGCGAATTGCGGGACTTTGAAGCGAAGGGCGAGTACCCGAACCTGGTGATCGTCTGCCTTCCTCAGGACCATACCAGCGGCACCGGCGTCGGATCTCCGACTCCGGCAGCCTGTGTCGCCGACAACGATCTGGCTTTCGGCCGAATTGTCGAAGCACTGAGCCATTCGAGATTCTGGAATGAAATGGCGATCTTCGCTATCGAGGACGATCCGCAGGCCGGTTGGGACCACGTCAGCGGCTATCGCACGACGGCGTACTGTATCAGTCCTTTCGCCAAACGCGGAGTCGTGGTCAGCACGCAATACAACACGACCAGCATTCTGCGCACGATGGAGCAGATTCTCGGCATGCCGCCGATGAACCAGTTCGACGCGAGCGCCACGCCGATGTTTGATTGTTTCACCGACGAGGCTGATCTGACGCCGTACACCGCGTTGCCGTCGAACATTCCGCTGGACCAGATGAATCCCGCGCCGCATTCGATCCGGGACGAGATACTCCGCCGCGATGCGATTGCCTCGGCCTCGATGAACTTCCGCGAAGTCGACAAGGCTCCGGAAGGCGAATTGAACCGTATTCTCTGGCGATCGGTGCGAGGCGCCGGCGTGCCGTATCCCGCGTGGGCGGCCGGCAAGGACGACGACGACGACGATTGAGATGTCGGGGTTGCGCCGGCATTGCAGGCCGTCGATGCACTCGGCCTTTTCGTCCACCGCCGCGTGCTCAATGATCCGCGTAGAATCTCCTGAATCGCAGCAGGAGTCGCTGCGCGCTGCTGAGGTTCGAACGCGAGCGAAGGACCCCGACGAGCTCGGCCGGCCGATTAGTGATAATGCAGTCCGCGCCTCGGTCGATCACGTCGGACATGGAGACCGGGTCGTCCACGGTCCACACGAAGACTTTCCGGCCTCTGCCGTGAGTTGCGGCAATCAAGGCTTCGGTTGCCTGCGAGGTCGAAACCGCCAGGAAATCGGTCTGCAGTTCCGAAAGATCGCCCAGGGCGGCGGAAGTCACAAAACCGGCGGTCACCCGCGGATTCCGCTGTTTGACTTCGCGCACTTCCGCGTATTCCAGGGACATGACCACGGACTGGGACAGCACTCCGCGGTTCTCCAACGTGCGGAGGACCTCCGAGATCAGTTTCTTCGGATCCGCTTCATAGCTTTTGAGTTCGACGATCAGCTTGATCTTCCCCTTTGTGGCGTCGATCACCTCGTCGAGACTCGGCACGCGTTCGGGTGTGCCGTCCTCAGCATGCGGATTGGGAATCCGGACCTTGCGCAATTCCTCGAATGCGCTCCGGCAGACGAACAGCGGTGATCCCGCGACACGCATCAGGTCGGCGTCGTGGTTGATCACCAGTACGTTGTCTGCCGTCAGTTGCACATCCATTTCGATGAACGTTGCGCCATCCTGAATTGCCTGGCGGAATGCGCTCAACGTGTTTTCCGGCGCCGACGCCGACGCTCCGCGGTGGGCGGCGATCTCGACGTGATCCTCGAACTGCACACTGTTCAACACCGACCACGCCACGGCGGGCGTGAGCACGGCCAGCAGCAGTGCGGCCATCAGCAGGACCGTGCGGGTCGCGATGCCCCCGCGATGATTGAGTCGCTCCGTTCCGCTTTCCGCAGGGAGACTCGGCTCGCAGCCTTCCCGGCTGCAGCCCATTCGGTACAGATGAGTTGCGAGCAGACAGCCTTGGGCAAGCCAACCGAAACCGATCAACGCGTTCAGCAGGATGCTCAGTGACACCAATCCGGCCAGCGAGATCAGCAACCATACGATTTCGTTCCCCGCGAATCGGATGACGAGCCAGCCAAGTTGGTACACTGCGCTGTTGATCACGAGAGAGATCAGGAACCACAAAACGAGCCATACGAACACAGTGGTCGCGACCAGGAGAAAGCCGCCTTTCACAAGCCGCCGGCTTTGCGTGATTGCCGTCCGCAGCGGTTCGTCATGCAGCAGCATTCTCGGCAACAGGCACAAAAGCGGTACGCTGACTGCGGCCACGCAGATCGTGGCGGTTAAGAGCAGCACTCCGCAGATCGAAACGGCCATCAGAAACTCGGACGGTTGCTGGTCGAGATAGTAATTGATGTCGTGTCCGGTCAGCAGCCATTTCACGGCCAGCGCGCCGGCGAGCAGAAAGGGAAGCAGCGTTCCCGCCAAGGTGGACACAAACACAGCGCTTGCCTCCAGAATCCGGATTGCGCGGCGCGCGGCCAGGCGCAGTGCTGTGTGCCATGCCACTCGCCGATCCGTGGCGGCACCGTATCCGATGTAGATCATCCCCGCGCACCGCGCAAATCCGATCGCACAGGACAAGGCGGCGAAGAGTCCCATTGCGAAAAGACCCAACGGCGTGAGCAGGAACTTCGCAATTTCGAAATTGCCGATCGCCGCGTCGCCGCTGGTTGTGATGAAATGCCGCATGAGCCATGCGACCAGCGGCGTGAGCACCGCGAATGCGATCGTTCCAAAAAGAAAGTCGTACAAAAGCAGATCCGCTAATCCTCGCCACATGTCGCGAGTGGCCGTCGCAAAAAGCATGCGGATCTGCCGAATGAGAGTTGGTCGCTGTTGCTCGGTGACTGCGCAAGAATCCATGGCTGCTCACGCTTGCTGGTTGAACGCCCGACTCGAGATGAAGTTGTTCCGCAGAGATTTGTTCAAATAATCCGCGGCGTCGATGGCCGAGACGACGCAAGGAGAGATAACATACTTTCTCCGGCGGCGGATGTGTACCTGGATTGTGGCAGCACGTTTGCTCGTCGGGTGAGTCTTCAACTGAGGAGTTGCCGATGAGAATGGCTGACACTTGGATCGTTGCGGCGACCCTCGCTGCTTTAGCCCACACTTCGATGGTCGGTGCTCGGGCAGCGGAGAGCGAATCCGACCGGCCGAGGATTGTGAGTTTCGAAACAGACGCGGCGCAACCGCCGCTCTACGGCGCAATCTATTCGGAACCGCTGGGGTTGAGGTTGATCTCGGCAGGTTACGCGTCGGATGACAATGGCCGTCGATGGACCGAACATCAGACGACTCCTGACTTCAGCGCGGGGCTGCCCTTCGGATATCGGCGAGAGCGAGGCACTGCGGTTCTGGATTCCCGCAACGGCAGACTGCTCGTTCTTTTCAATTCGCTGGACACTCCGGGGCTCGATCCGAAAGCGATCGAACCGCCGATTTCCCTGAACGAGTACTACTTGAGATATCGGGTGTCGGGCGATGGCGGGCGGACTTGGATGTTCGACGAGAGGATCAATCACACAGGAAGAGACTTCAGCGACAAGCACCCGTTCGACGGAATCGAATTGGGCAAGAACAGCCTTTTCCTCGGCGATAATGGCTGTGCGCCGCTCGTGACCCGAACCGGACGCATCCTCGTCCCCGCTCAGGCAACCATACTCGGCCCCGATGGCAAACTGCTGAATCCGCTCGGTCAGACAACATTCACGGACGTGTTCGTGATCCTGGGGAAATGGCGGGATGATGGACGCATCGAATGGACGGCATCGCCGCGAGTGAATGTGGACGTTTCGCTGTCGACCAGAGGAATGATCGAGCCGACGTTGGCAGAATTCAAGGATGGACGGATTTTGATGGTGATGCGGGGGAGCAATGCGGGGAGGGCCGATATCCCGGGGCGCCGTTGGTTCTCGATCTCCAGCGATGACGGTTCGACGTGGTCCCCGCCGCAGCCCTGGACGTATGACGACGGAGAACCGTTTTTCTCGCCGAGCAGCATGTCGGTGCTGGCGACCCATTCGAGCGGTCGCGTGTTCTGGCTGGGCAACGTCTCCAAAACGAACACCAACGGGAATGATCCGCGGCTGCCCGTTGTTCTGGGTGAAGTCGATCCCGCGTCCCTTCGGCTGATTCGCCGCAGCGTTCTCGAAGTGGATACCAAGCGGCCCGAGGACGACCAGCGAGGTCGCGAGTTGCTCGGCGATTTTCGCGGACAATTGGACCTGAGTCATTTTCACGTGATGGAAGATCGCGAATCGCACGAGTTCGTGCTGACCTACCCGCGAGCTTTTGGCGGATACGCGAAAAGCGACTGGGCCACGGTGCGGGTTTCGATCGGCAAGTGACGGAGAAGCGAAACGCCCTTTCCTGAAGGAAGAGACGATGACGACACGTAGCAGCAGCAAGAGGAACCGCATTACACGGCGTTCGTTCATCCGCCGATCGGGAACCATGGCGGTTGCGGCGATCGCCTCATCGGGCCTGCCGTGGCCGCGATTGGCGGCGTCGAGTGACTCGGCGGTCCAATTGGCCAAGACGGCGAGGCCACGCCCGGATCTGTTGGACTCGGCTTCGCCGCAGGGCATCGAGATCATTCAGTTGACGAGCGAGGATGGCGTTCCGGCTTCGCATCTTTACATGGAAGCGCAGGTGTTCACGCCGGATTCCAAGCGATTCGTGCTTCATCGTTCGGCAACGGCACATGGCGGCAGCAAACACGATCCGCAGCACCGCTACTTGCTTTGCGACATCGAGGACGGTTGTTCGCTTCACCCGCTTACCGAGGAAACCGGAGCAACCGCCGCTTCCGTCAGTCCTGACGGCCGATACGTCTATTACTTCGTCGATGAAACTCGCCTCGGCGGAGGTCGATTGACGCTCAAGCGGGTTCAACTCGACGGCACGGCGCGCGAGACGATCTTCGTGCTGGACTCGCCGATCCCGGACACGAAGTACCGCCCGACAGACCTGTATCCGCTTTCGACAATTTCCTCGGATGGCAAACGTCTGGCCATTTCCGCGTTCCTGGGCGATGGCCAACAGGCAGGCGCTCCGTTCGGCTTGATGGTCTTCGATATCGAGCGGGCGACCGTGCGGTTGATCTGCCAGGGGCAGACGTGGTGCAATATGCACCCGCAGTACAGCCGGTCGGCTGATTCGGAGGCGTGCCACGATATTCTCATCCAGGAAAATCACGGCAATGAGGCTGACGCTCAGGGGTCAATTCAGCGTCTGGTCGGAGGAGCCGGTGCGGATATACACGTGATTCGCGACGACGGCACCAACTTCCGCGATCTTCCGTGGGGACGCGATGGAAATGAAGCCTGCCAGGGGCATCAGTGCTGGCGGGGCCGCAGTTCATGGGCGATCACGAGTACCGGCACCAGCCATCCGCCCGAAGCACAATTGATCGAGGCGAAAGCCGCGTCGAGTGCCGATCACGCTGGCATCAAGACGCCGGGAGCAGTTCGCAACGATCTGACTCGCGAATTCCCGAACCCGCATTTCTACCATTTCGCCACCGATATCGAAGGGCGACATCTGATCAGCGATGCGGCACCTTTCAATAAGGGCGCTAAGATCTTCGTGGCTGAATTGGGCGAACCGGGCCAGGATCCGCTCCGCAATTTCAAGTACCTGCTCAGTCCCAGGTCGTCGTGCGAGAAGGGGGCCCACATACATCCGTTCCTGTCACCCGATGGCACGATGGGCTTCTTCAATTCGGACGAATCGGGCCTTCTGCAGGCGTACATGATCCGGGGCTTGAACGGCGGGTAAGACAGGACACGAGCGATGAACTGGTAGGACGTAGTCTGGAGTCTGGAGGAATACCCAACCGACGACTGGCCGGCAATCGGTAATGGTAGTTTGGAGTCGTAGCGACGGAATGAAGGTAGACGTGGGTTTCAACCCACGGCTGACCGGTGTGCCCGGGCTACAATTCCGGCATCCGGCCCCCGCATTCTCAATCCTGCGACAATTCGTGCAGGCCGACGATCGCCGCGTCGATTACCTGCTCGAGCGTGCCGCGAGCGAAGGGCGTTTGCCAGACCTGGTAGATGTTGTGATCGTAAAGCGGTCGAGGCGGCAGATAACCGAGGCTTCCGTTCCCGATGTTCAGCGTGAAAACAGGCCGGTTGGGGAATTCCCGCCGGATGCGCAATTGCAGATCCGAGTACGCTTCGAACGGCGTCGCGCAGAGCAGCGCGTCACCGAGTCGCCACAGCCAGATCCTCTCGACGGAAGTGGTCCCGTTCCCGATCGAAGCACGCACGCGCCGCTGGCGCAGCAGGCGCTCGTACTGAAACCCCTCGGGTTTGGCTGCAATCGCCGCGTCGATCGCTTCAATCGTGGGAAGGTCGTGTTTTACCTCCACCGTCAGATTGGGGGCCGAGGCGCGCAGACATCCGTCCGACGGATGCGACGAAGCCTTCCAAACCGCCAGCGGCGCGCCGGACTCGACACACCCTTCGAATCGCAACGCCGGTAGTCCCCGTTCCAGCGGAGCGAGCGCGGCCATCGCTGCGTATCCGAGTTCGCGACCGTGCCTGTCTGCGAGCGACGTATCGCCCGTGTACTGCTCGGCGGGAGCCAGGTCCCCGGATGCACCGAACAGGAAAATGCATGGCGCTCCGTTCGTTTCGCCTTCGACCAGGGCTCGCATCGCTCCCGGATAATCGGGCGAAATCGAGTGGTTCTCCCAGGCCAGCGTCGTGGGATGGCAGGCGTAATTGACAAGAGTTGCCAGGGTGCGCCCGTCATCCAGGACGATGCGCCCGACCAGCAAGGTATCGTCCGCCGGGGCCTCCGGTTGGAATCCGCACAGATAGCGATCGCCTCGTTGCGGGTCCGGCAGGTCGCGATTCGTGGCCAGTGAGCATCGGCCGCAGTTGAAGAGGGCCGTGGCGGGATGGCGATTCTGGATGGCTTCGCGCGCTCCGGTTGCACAGGATTGCACCAGCAACGCAAGGTAGGCGCGCGCAGTTTCCGGACTGGACTCACGCGGTGCTTCCGAATCGAGAATCGGGCCGGAATGCGTATGCGTCAAATGGAGGATGAGGTTCTCTTCGGGCAGTTCCAGTTCGTCGAGCAACTGCTGACGGAATCGGTCGGCATCTCCCCGACTGCGCCACCATCCCAATTCCAGGCTGATCAGCAGCAGCGGTGGGGCGTTTTCCGACAGTCCCGCGATGGCGATGGCGGTGCCGGTCAACTCGCGATGCACGCCATCGGCAAACCAGTGCGCGGCGGCGCCCCAGTTCTTGGAGCAGACATTCAGGTCCGGAGTAATGTCCCAGCGGCTTGCGCCGAAGCTCGCACGGAGGGCCGGATATCGCTGACAGGATTTTGAATTCATGGGACGGAACGCTCGCAGGTTTGGCACGTTTGACGCAGGAGATCGAACAGCCGGCAGGCCTCCTCTTCCGTCGCGGGATCCAACCGGAAGCCTACCGGGCCGCGAACCCTGCGATTCTTCAACACACCCTGGCGCTGCAGCAGCAGTTTTTCGATGGCCAGGAATCCATCGAGACCGGATTGCAGCGCGATCAGCGAGGCGATGATGCCCTGCAGGGAAGTCGCCCGCTGCAATTGCTCCGCTTCCAGCGCGTCCCACAGGGCCCGGATCGCCCAGACGATCTCCGCGCCGGGCATGGTTCCGGCGATTCCGCGGCGATGCGCATCGAGCAGGGCGATGCCTCCGCTGCCTTCGAAGATTGCCGCCTGTCCGCCGGTCGCTTCGCGCAGACGCGACAGATTCTGGCCGAGCGGCTGCGCCTCAGGCTTGAACATCACGCGTTGCGAATAGCGGTCGAAGAGTTCGGCTTGCGCCGAAATCGGAAGCGATGCCCCGACGTAGCTGCTCGCGTCCTGAACAACCAGCGGCAGGCCGGTCGCTTCGAGTATGCTCGTATAGTAGGCGATGATCTCGTCCGAAGCCGCCCGTGTGTTGGTGGGCGGTATCGCCATCAAGGCCCAGACGCCGGCCTTCTCCGCGGCCTTTGCATGCCGCACCGCCTGCCAGGTGCTTTCGCCCCCGACGCTCATCACGACGGGACCTCGGTCGCCCGCGTACCTGACCAGTCGCGACGCCAGTTCGTCGCGTTCCGCGTCCGTCAGCCTCAGCACCTCCGTGACCATCGCCGCCACGATGCCGTGCGCACCGTGCCGGAAAACCCAATCGACTTCGCGCTCGAGAGTATCCCAATCGATGGAATCGTCCATGCCGTAGGGCAATTGCAGCACGGGCAGCACGCCGAACATTGAATGAGTCATACGCCGCGATCCCCGTCTGTTAGTTCACCAATCGCCAACCGAGCCGTCACGATGAAACACCCGCAGCACGATTTCCTGCTGGAACGGGTGTTTGCGCACTTCCTCCTCGTCGATCTCGATACCCAACCCCGGCCGGTTGTTGGGACGCACTACCCGGCCCTTCGGATCGACGGTAAAACCTTCGCGGACTACATCCTGGCGCCACGGCACGTCGCTGTGAACCGTCTCGCAGATCAGATAACTCGGCGTGGCAAATCCGAACTCGAGCGATGCGGCCGTGCTGACCGGGCCCTGCGGATTGTGCGGAGCCATTGCGACGCGATAGGTTTCTGCCATCGCCGCGATGCGCCGCGCTTCGGACAATCCGCCGCAGTGCGTCACGTCCGGTTGCAGCACTGAACAGGCTCGCTTCTCGAGCAATTCGCGAAACGCGTGCTGCGTGACGAGTCGTTCACCCGTCGCGATCGGAGTCCGCACCGCCCGCTGAATGAGCGCGATATCGTCGATCGATTCGGGCCAGCAGGGCTCCTCAAAGAAATAGAGATTGTATGGCTCGAGGGCCTTGGCAAAAAGCATGCCCATGCGGGGCGAAGGACGTGCGTGACAGTCCACCATGATATCAATGTCCGGTCCGACTGCGTCTCGCATGGCCGCAACGCACTGCTCCGCGTAATGCAACGGCCGATTGCCTTCAATCGTCATCGTCGAAGGAACAGCCATCGATTTAAACGCCGTGAATCCGTCCTCGACGGCCTTCTTCGCAAGTTCTCCGAATCGCCGTGCGTCGGCGACGTCCGTTTCGTAGAAGTCCTCCATTTTTCCGCCGCCCAGGTGGCAGTACAGTCGGACGTAATCGCGCACCGGGCCGCCCCAGAGCTGGTGGATGGGAACTCCGTGGATCTTGCCAAGAATGTCCCATAAAGCGATGTCGATGCCGCTGATCGCCGTTCCCCGCACGATGCCGTTGCCGTGCCAGAAGTGCTGCCGGTACATCATCTGCCAGAGATGTTCGATTCGCCGCGGATCCTCGCCGACAAGCAGTTGTGCGATATCTTCGACCGCTCCGACAACCGCCCGCGTATGCCATTCAAGCGTCGCCTCGCCCCAGCCCCAGAGACCGGGCTGGTCCGTGAGGACTTTTACGAAGACCCAGTTGCGCATGCGGGCGTTGCAGACAAGCGTTTCGATAGCTGTGATACGCATAGTCGATTCACATTCCTTTGGCCGGACCCCAGAACTGAAACCAGATCATGTAGGCGTACAGCGCGATCATCAGACCTACGAAAGTCGCCCACCAGAAAAACAAACTGCGAATCCCCCGATGCCGCCGCCGCTCTTCCTCGGGCAGCGCAGCCATGCGGGGAGACCAGATGATGCCTTCGATTTTCTCGGGCGCGGGCGGGGCAGTCAGCAGCGACACAATGACCATCGCGGCAAGCGAAGCGACCCAAACCACGAACGTGCGATTCAGCCAATTGTCGTACGGCTTCAGGAACTCGATTCGCTTGAAGAGTTCGTATTCCACCAGCGCCGTGAAGGGAAAACCGAACCACAGCACGAAGGTGGCGGCCGCCGCGTTGGCGCGACGCCAAAGCACACCCATCAGGAATACTGCGGATATCGGGGCGGCAACCCAGGCGCCGATATTCTGAATCGTATCGAAGACGCCCAGTTTCTGCTCAGTGAACCAGATTGCCAGCAGTGTCGCGATCACGAGGATGACAAAGCCGCTCCACCTGCCGACACGCGTCAGATGATGTTCGCTCCTGCCTCGCCCGAAGAAGGGTTCGTACAGGTCCATGGTGAAGACCGTGCTGCAGGAGTTCAGCACGGAACTGACGTGCGACAGCAGTCCGCTGGCCAGTCCTGCCATCACAATTCCGCTGAGACCGACGGGGAGCAGTTCTCGCACCAGTCGCGGAAACGCGAGGTCCTTCTCGGCCAGTTGCGGATAGAGTCGGTACGCGATGATGCCCGGAATCACGACCAGCAGCGGCAGCACGACTTTCATGAAACCGGCAAACACGACGCCCATTCTCGCGTCCCATTCGCTGCGCGCGCCGAGGCACCGCTGCACGATGAACTGGTTGGTGCAGTTGTACCAGATGCCGACCGACAGAAAGAGCGTCCAGACTCCGAACCATGGATAATCGGGATGTGTTGCCGGATAAATGATCACGAACTTCTGCGGCGCGGCATGCATCAGCGCACCCAGTCCGCCGACCTTGGCCAGGCCGACGATCGACACAACCAGGCCTCCCGCCATCATGACGACGAACTGCACGAAATCCGTCCAGGCGACGGACTTCAGTCCGCCGTAGATCGTGTAGCTGCCCGATAGGACGGCGATGGCCACAATCGTCAATCGCTCGTCGATCTCGAACATGCCGCGGAGGGCCTTGCCGCCGGCGAGCATGACGACGGCCATCTGGGCAACGATCCACAGCACGAGGCAGCAGATCGCAAACAGGTGGCGGCAATGTGCGTTGTATCGCCGTTCCAGGAACTCGGGCATCGTGTACAGGCCGCCGCGCACGTAATACGGGAGAAAGATCCAGATCAGCGCCGAGAACGTCACCACGTTGCCCCATTCCCACTGCGCGACGACGAACCCGACTGCGTAGGCTATGCCCACCATGCCGATGAAGTGCTCGGTGCTGATATTGGCGGCAATAATCGAGCCGCCGATCGCATACCACGGCAGGCTCTCGCCCGCAAGGAAATAGGCCCGTGGGTCGGCGGATCTGCGACGTCCGACCCAGATGCCAAGAAGCACGGTCAACGCCAGATAGATTCCGAACAACATGAAATTGAGGCTTTGCATGGTGCTCGATTATTAATGATTTCCGCCTCGGCTGCATCTGGCCCTGAACAATCTGGCCCTGAAGAACTCGGACGAGCGCTATGTTCTGCGCGATGAGTGAACTGTCGGACAACGTAACCCGGGTAATCGTCAGGTCGCGCGGTGCACTCCAGACCCGCGTGCGAGTTCACTCGTCGGCATGAGGGCCGTGCGATGGCCGGGCAACCGTGCTGCGCGGATTGCGATAGAGAATGCGGGAGAGCAACTCAGGGCTGCCTTTTTCCGATCCGGTTCGATTCCAATGCCAGTCGGGACTGTCCGGCACCCACTCGTCGTGGAGCGGCCAGGGATCGAAAGGCGCATATCCGAGAGTGTTGGCCAGTTTGTCGGAGTTCATCGAGACATTGCCGGCGCGGGGAGGAATCGGTCCCCATTGGTGGCGGAGGCATCCGCAGAGATGTTTCGGGTCGTAGCCGCCGACGCGGTTTACGATCTGAGCGATCTGATACAGGCTCAATCGGCGAGGACCGCCGGCATGGAATATGCCGCTGCTGCGATCGGACAACAGGGATGCGAACAACGGGTTCATGCAATCGGTGTAGGTCGGCGTCCGGACCTCGTCGAAAAACAGCGTGGCCGGCTTGGATTGGCGAAAGCGGTGCTGGATCCAGTCAATGGCTCCTGCGTGCCCGTTGAAACTGATTCCCATGGGCAGCGAGATGCGGAGGATGCACGCATCCGGTTTGCGCTGCAGGATCACGGCTTCAGCTTCCGCCATCGTTTGTCCGTATACCGTGACGGGATCCATCGGGTCGTCTTCGACATAGTTGCCGTCGCGGATGCCCGAGAAGACCAGATCGATCGACAGATGCACAAGCCGCACATCGGACGAACCGATGACGTCGAGCATCGTGCTGACGCTCTCGACATTCACGCGTCGAGCCATCGCCGGATCCAATTCGCAGGACTTCAGTTTGCACGATCCCTCGGCGTTGAGCACGGCGTTGAAACCATGCTCGTCGAACAGTCGTTTGAGTTGGTCGCGGTCGGTGCCGTCGCAGGCAACAATCCCTGTCCCCGACATTCGCCAATTGTCGGCTCGCCTCAGTCCGAGCACTTGTCCCGGATACAGTGATCGGAAGTAATGGAATGCGTTGTATCCGGCCACTCCCGCAATGCCTGTGACCAGCAGCGGGAGAAAGGGCGGATTGGAGTGGCTTGCTGAGCGAATCATGGGCGGGGAAATAGGCTAGGTGAAGGCAATCTGGCCGATGCAACAATGACCGGCACAGTCTCCGGGCGGTACGTGGTGGATCAACCTAATGGGGTCCGTGGCGAACGCTTGGCAATTGATTGTTCGCGGACTCTGATTTTGTACTCAGGGACTTGATCTCGGAAGGCCGGTTGCGAGTTCTTCTCAAGACCTTCCCGGTCCGGACCGGCTTTTGTGGCGGCACCGTGTTCTTGCCGAGTCGCCCACTTGCACGTTATATTAGTGCCTTACGCGGGCGTAACTCAGTTGGCAGAGTGACAGCTTCCCAAGCTGTATGTCGCGGGTTCGACTCCCGTCGCCCGCTCTGCACAAACCATCGGAAAAACACTGGTTTTCTCGGTGGTGTTCGTATTTCTTGGCGAAGCGTGGTCGGTCGTCAGATTGCCAGGGAATGACCGCCAAACACTCAAAACGTCAGTAGTTGGTGTAACATTTGGTGTAACACTTCGCGCGGGTGAATTCGGCTCCCTAGCCGTTCCGGTTGCCGCTTCGCTCTGCCGCTCGACCGGCAGCGAACCATCAAGCGGAAAGGCCGGCAGTCGCTCGATTGCGCCGGCCACGTCGAGTAATCGCGGGTCGGTGTAGGTGTTCATCGTCAGACTGATGTCGGAATGCCGCATCGCGGATTGAGCCGTGCGCGGTGCCGTCCCCGTCGCGGATAGCAGCGTCCCGTAGGAATGCCGCAGAGCGTGAAAGTCTACCGTCCAACCCCGTTCGTCCGTCTTCGGGATACCGGCGGCTTGCAGGTCGATGTCGAGCCGACTGTGCATTTGCTTCGCGACATGACCGAAAACCGGCGTTTCTGGCGGCAGCGAAGTCATCGCCTGACAAGATTGCGACTGCCGTCGCAAAGAAGGCGTTCTGTCGAGTTTTCTGGTCGGGACGGGTTCTGAGTCGAAAATGACCGTCGGAGTTTTTCTGGCGGCGTCCTGTAAAGCGGCGGCGCGGTCGGCGAACCATTCCCGCAGGTCGGCGGCGAGGTCGGACCGAAGCGGCAGGGAATTTCCTTCGCGGCTTTTCTCGTCGGCGGCGTTGAGCGTCAGCGTCGGCAGGTCGGCGTCGAGGTTCAGACTGCCGACTGTCAGCGAATCCAATTACCCACGGCGTAGCCCGGTCAAGACGGCGGGCTTGTAGAGCATCGCCCGCCCACGCCCCCCCACGACCAAATCCGCGAGAAAGTCGGGGTTGTCCTTCAGTCGGTCCCTCGCCCGGTCGGCGGCTTCCGCAATGGTGTCGAGCGTCAGTGTCGCCTTTGTCCACGTTCGGCGAGAACGCCGGCTTTCAGGTTGGTTGTCCCCGTCTCGGCGAATCGTCTCGCGCCCGTACTCGGCGAGCGGTCGCAGCCGTGCGACGTACAGCAGCCGTCGAAGCTCGTTTTCGGTGAGCGCCCGCCGTTGCCGTCGAGTGTCGGCGGCTTCGTTCGCCTTCGAGACGGCGGCAAACGGGTTCGAGGTCAGCCGGTGGTTTGCTACGCACCAGTTGCAGAAAGCCACAGCGGCAGCGCGGTAAGTGTTGCGAGTCCTCGCCCCCATGCCGGCGTTCGTGTGCGACACGAGCCAGCGTTCGAGCCGTTCGCGTCGCAGGTCGGCAAGCCGTTTGAATCCACATTCCTTGGCGAGCCGGTCGAGACAGCGGCGGACGTTGCCGCGATGTGCCGGCGAAGTCCCTTCGGCTTCGAGCGTGAGCAAGTAAGCCTGGAAATGGCCGGCGAGTGTCGTTGCTTGGTGGTCGGCAATCGAGTCTTCGGCGGCAGTCACAACGCCAGCCTTGACCAGTTCCGCGCGGCGTTCGAGGTCCGCAAGCACTCGGCGAGCGGCGGTTTCGTCGCGGCATCCGGTCGCAGCCGTGCGAACGGCACCCGCTCCGTCGCGATACTTGGCGGTAAACGTCCGGCATTCGACCAATATGCGGTCGGTGCCGTCGGTCCCGGTCGTCAACGGCGCCGTCCGTGTTTTGCCGGTTCGGTCCTTCCAGCGAGCAAGCCGCTTTCCCTGTCGGGTGACTATCTCCGCGCCAGCCGGCAGCGGTCGAGTAATTGCCTGTCGGTAGACGGTCCCCATTTCAGTTCGCCTTTCGTTTCTTACGAGGCACCAATTCCAGCCCGAAAAACTCGGCGAGTCGGTCGGCGTTGTCGAGCCGCAAGGACAGTTCCCCGCGCCGGAACCGAATCAAGCTGGTTCGTTCAACGCCGGCCCCGTTTGCAATCGTCAGATTCGGAAGCCCGCTATCGTCAATCGCGGCTCGCAAGGCTTCCGTCAGCGTTTGGTGTGGTGTGTGTTTCATGGTGTGTATTTCTACGCACCAAAGTCGATTCGGTCAACTCTTTTATCGGCAGGTCGATACCCGATGAACGAACCGCAGCGCCGGCAGGTTGTCCGCAACCACCCCGGACGGTTCGACGCCGGCTCGGTCAGCCAGTCCCGGCGGTTCAGGTGTGAGGTACAGCGAGGCTTGCCGGTCGGCGTCCGGTGTCGCAACGCGGCGAGAGCGTCAGCGGTCGAGCGTCGCGGCTCCGTCGATGCTCGCGCCGGTTCGTTCCCTTTACCGGGTTGCTCGGCGTTGCCCCCTTCTGAGTCAGTTGGGGATTTCCCCAACAGTCGGTCGGGAGTGTCACCGCCCGCATTGTGGCGAGGTGCCGGTTGAGTCCAGAGCCGTTGCAGGTCGGTCAGCGTCACGGCGGCGGTCGTCATGGTGTCGCGCTTCCTTTCTGAGCGTCCCCGTTCCGCATCAAGCGGACTAAAGGGGACGCAGTTATGGTCCCTTATGGGACAGGTGTCACGGGTGACACCAGCGGCGGACCGATTTTGACACTAGGCTAGTGTCACGGGTGACACTACGGTTTTCTCCGTTTCGGCACCCCGTGCGCTCGGTAGGTTGATGGTCCGAAGTGCAGCCCACCCCGGCGTACAACCGTCAGCAAGCCGGCTTTGACAAGCCGGCCCACAGCACGAACGGCGGTTCGGCGTTCCCTGCCGATGCACTCAGCAATCCGGCGAAAGGACACCCGCGCTAAACCGTCCGGTTTGGTTTCGCGCCAAATAATCCACCAACACGCTTGAGCCGTCGTATCGACCATCCGCGCCCCAGAGTCGGCGAATGCGTTTGCCACGGCGAAGCGGTCCCGGGATTTCCGGTGTGTCGCCTTCTGCTTCGGCTCTGTCTCGCTCGGCGAGCCGGCATCAAGCTGGTCGTCGCGTCGCGGTCCGCTTTCCATCGGCGGCAATACCTCGCAGCCTCGCAAGATGCGAGGTTCGTCGCCTGTCGGTCGCGATGAGGGTTCCGTGTTCATCAATCGTCTTCATCTCCGGCGGTTCCGGCGTTGTCCCACAAATCCCGAATAGCGGCTTGCAGCCGTCCGGCTTCCGTCTTCGTGTTTGGCGTCCCGGTGAAGTCCGTCGTAAAACTCTGGTGCCGGCGGTTGAACCGCAACACGATGTCGCGGGGTTCCGAGTGTCGCGCCTTCAAGTGTTTGAGCGTCACCCGTTCGGCGTCCTTCGCGTCGGGTGCCAGAATGAAAGCATCGTCGGCACCGAATTCGAGTTCGGATGATTCGCGGAAGCTCGCCAGAGTCAGAGCGTCCCCGGCGTAGGACGAACGGCCCTTTGTGTCCTTCTGACGAGCCACGGCGGCAACAACCAGGACAGCAACGCCGGCATCTGCAAACTGACGCAAGTAGTCCATCGCGGCGTCAACGCTTCCGCGCCGGTCCCCGTGTTCGCCCGGTGGTCGGATTCTCTGGACGTAATCCAGCAACATCAGGTCAGCACGGAATGTGTCGGCGGCGGCAGCGACGTTTGCCAGGTCGAACGGCGGACGGACAAAACAAAGCCGTTCGGCAATTCCTTCGAGCGTCGCAAGCCCTTGATCGAGTCGGTCGGCGTGCGAAGCGTCAAGCTGCCGGCGTCGTATCGTCTCGGCGTCGATGCCGGACAATCGAGCAAGCTGCCGGTCGAGTAGGACCGAAGGGGACATTTC
>CAIPEB010000317.1 GCA_903863885.1 uncultured Planctomycetaceae bacterium
CCGATCTCGCATTGTTTCGCTTCACCCAAGCCCAACGCTATCAAGATCACAATCGGAACTGAGCCATGATTGTCTCCTGGAATTGGCTGCGCGACTATGTGCGGCCGGACGCGGGACCCGACGAGGTTGCACGGCGTCTGATGATGGCCGGGCTGAATCACGAATCGACCGACAAGGCAGATGACGACTGGGCCATCGATCTCGAGGTTACCAGCAATCGGCCGGACTGCCTCGGGCATGTGGGAGTGGCGCGAGAGATCTCGGTGCTGCTCGGCGTGCCGTTCGAGATTCCCGACGCGAAGCCAGCTACGGAGGGTCCGGCCGTCGAGCAATTGGCCAAGGTCCGCATCGACTGCCCGAACCTCTGTCCCAGGTATACAGCCCGCGTTCTCCGCGGAGTGCGAATCGGGCCGAGCCCCGAGTGGCTGGTGAAGCGGCTTCAGACGCTGGGCCTGCCGGCAATCAACAACGTCGTTGATGCAACAAACTACGTGATGATGGAGTGCGGGCAACCGCTCCATGCGTTCGATTTCCAGAAGCTGAAAGGCCGGCAGATCATTGTGCGCGAGGCGCGGGCGGGCGAGCCCTTCATTGCGATCGACCACCGCCAGTATCAACTGCAGCCCGGGATGTGCGTCATTGCCGACGCGGCGTCGCCGGTTGCACTTGGCGGGGTGATGGGCGGCGCGGAGACCGAAGTCAGCGAGAGCACGACCGATGTGCTGATCGAGGCGGCTGAATTCGCGCCGCTGTCGATCCGTACCACTGCTCGAAAGCTGGTGCTCCACAGTCCGTCGTCGTATCGCTTCGAGCGGGGAGTCGATCCGGATTGCGTGGACTGGGCCAGTCGTCGCTGCTGCGACCTCATTCTGCAGATAGCCGGCGGTACGCTGGCTCCCGGCGTGCTGGACGTCGGGACGGCTCGCCAGCCACGCCCGAAGGTCACCCTGCGTTTTGAGCGAGTCACTCGCCTGCTAGGCATCGAAGTGCCGCCGGCGCGGGTGCGTCAGATTCTCGAATCGCTCGGCAATGAAGTGGTCGCCGCGGACGAGACATCCGTGCAGGTCATCCCGCCGAGTTGGCGACGAGATCTCTCGCGCGAAGTGGACCTGATCGAGGAAGTCGCGCGAATTCACGGATACGAGAAGATCCCCGAAGACGCCGCCGTACCGATGTGCCCGTCGTTCACCACGGCTCGCGACCGTGTCGCCCGCAAAGTGCGGCAGGTGCTGACCGCCACAGGGTTCGACGAAGCATTGACCGCCAGCCTGGTCCCGGCCGAGTGGGCCAGGGCGTTCAGTCCGTGGCAGGAGTCCGCGCCGATCGTCGCCGAACAGGCGATGAAGGGAGTGCTGTCCGAAGCGCCCAAGGACCTCAGTCCCGCGGATTCACTGCGGCAAAGCGTCGTTCCGAGCCTGCTGGAATCGCGCCGATACAACGAGTCGATGTCGAACTCAGTGATTGAACTGTTCGAGATGGCCCGCGTGTATCTGCCGCAACCGCAGGGCTTGCCCCGCGAGCAATGGGTGCTGGGGCTCGTCAGCGGTCGGGATTTTCGGGCCGTGAAGGGAGCAATCGAACAGCTGGCTGCGACCATCGTCGGGTCAGCCGATCTGAACGTGAAGGCCTGGCCGCACCCGCTGCTGGAACCGGCCCAGTCGTGTTCGCTCAGTATCGGCGATCGGCCGATCGGGTATATCGGGCAGTTAGCGGCAAAGTCGCTGAAGCAATTTGGACTCCGCTCGGCGACCCTGTGCGCGGAGATCAACCTCGAACAGTTCGTCGAGGCGGCCAATCTCACGCCGCAGTACAGTCCGCTGCCCACGTATCCTTCCATGGCGCGTGACCTGAACATGGTCGTCGACGAATCGCTGCAGTGGGCCGACCTCCTGAACACGGTGCGCAACGCCGCGGGACCGGAGTTGGACCTGGTCGCTTACCGCGAGACGTACCGCGATCCTCAGAAGGACGGCTCCGACAAGAAACGCCTCCTGTTCAGCATCACTCTTCGATCGCTCGAGCGTACGCTGACCGGCGAAGAAGCCGACGGGATTCGTGATCGAATCGTCGCAGCCTGTGCCGATCGGCATGCCGCGAAGCTGCTCGCTTGAACTTCTGAGTTTGGACTGGGCAATCCAACGGATGCTCGCGTGATGAGACGAGCCGGGAGCCGTTGATCATTCGTCGTCAAAGCCGTGATCCAGGACGGCATCGGAGCATCGCCGCTCCATGACCCGCCCGACTTCATCCAGGCTGCGCCGCTGACCGTACGTGTGCCACGGGCTCACGTCCTTGAGTTCCGGCATGATCTCGACCAGTTGCGACACGAGCGTCTCGGCCATCCTCTTGAGTGCGGGAGCCGCCGACCGTTCGTGAATTGCCGCGGCCGTCTTCATAATCCGGATCAGCCGCGCTCGATCCAGAACGGGACGCGACAGCGGTTCTTCCGTGTCGACCACCAGTTCGGCGAGCGGGACTTCGAGCGCCTTCTGCCACTTGTGAAGATCGCTCAAACGCAAGTCGGACGACTCCTGCTCCTGCAGCCTCAAGCTGCGAATGTCCGTCCCCATCTGCCTGGCGGCGCTGCGAAGGGACACGCCCTCGCGCAGTCGGACCGTGCGTATACGGTGGTAACGCCGGTCCTGTGCCGGAGGTTCGGTGGGCGGCACAATCGCCGCTTCCATCTCCCCGCCTACGTGAATGTCAGCTATCGCCATCTTCGACACCCTCCTCACCTCTCGTTCCGGATCGATTTGCCAACCTGTTCCGGAGGTATTGGCAAACCTCACTGTGAATCGCAAGTTTTGACGCCAGAAGAGGGCAAACAGTTCCAGCGGTCGGCGATTTTCCCATAGCTGCCGAGTCGCAAAACCCAGGCGCAACCCGGCCTGACGGCGGCAACCAGATGTCATCGCAAACATTTTCAAGAAAACAACTTGCGCGATCACAAAACAGCCGCCTGACAGGAGAAGAGCGTCGCAATAAACAGGCGAGCTAGCACAATTCGGCGGTTCGTGAATTGGCAGACAGACCACGGAGGCGCCTGCGTACCTCACCACACAGGATGGGGGAGAGGTGCCAGGTGCCGGATGCCGGATGCCGG
>CAIPEB010000318.1 GCA_903863885.1 uncultured Planctomycetaceae bacterium
CACGCGTTTTGTCAGCAGGTTGCTATGTGCGAGTTGCTCTGCGCAAGTTGCCCAGCGATGGCCGTTATGCGTGCGTCGGTCGCGCGAAAGACAGACTCGCCTGGCTGATCGAGATGTCGCATCAGAAACAGGGAGCATCCGGTGAGTTGGCATGACAAGCTGCCTCAACGAGTAACGGGACTGGCGGACCTGCTCCGCCCGGCGCATGCGGCGCTGGTCATGGTCGATATGCAGAACGACTTCGTGCATGATGACGGCATTCTCGTCAAGCAATGGGGAAAGACCAACCTTCGGATCAAGCCGATCATTCCGCGCTGCGTGAGTCTGCTCGAGTCCGCCCGGCGAGCCGACGTTACGGTCGTGCATCTTCAAGTGATCAATGACTTACTCCGAAACTCGGAAAGCTGGCACAACCACTGGGGGCCGCCTTGTTGCGTGGTCGCGGATACGTGGGGTGCGGCGATCATCGACGAACTTCAGCCGCGTGCCGACGAGGTCGTGATCACGAAATTCACTTACGACGGGTTTGTCGGCACTTTGCTCGACGCCATTCTGCGAAGACTCTGCATTCGAACGATCGTCTGGGCGGGTGTAGATTCCGACGTGTGCGTGCGCGATACGGCAGCTCATGGATTCGCGCTGGGTTACTCGCCCGTATTCGCGCGCGATGCTATGGCGTCGGAAAGCGATGTGGCCCATGACGGAGTGCTGCAGACGTTCGCCGAGCATTATGGACCGGTAGTTGAAACCGCCGAGATCGAGGCGATCTGGCGACAAGTGCTTTGACGTGTTTTCGATATCAAGGGACCTTGCATGGCTGATGCCCATTCGAAAAAGACACTCTTCGATTCCGAGTTCTGCGAAAAACGTTGTCCGGTTTGCACGAGAGCTCGGCGCGGAGTGCGCTGGGCGAAATGGCTTCAGACGGTCGAGATGGTGCTGACGTTCGGTGCGTGTCCCTGGGGTCGGGCCAGACAGAAGAAGTACGGTGTGCGGCCGGACGAATCGCTGTCGCAGTCGAGCGAAGACCGCTGATCGCGCACTCGTGCCGCTCGGGCCATCAGCGTCGGTTCATGAATCGGAGCGGCCGCCGGTGAAGAGTCGCTCCCACGCTGCGAGCATCTGCTTCGCCTCGTCGGTACCCTCCCGAGGAGCCCACGGCGCAAAGTCCTTGTCGGAAGGACGCTCGTAAGGTCCGGGCTTGACCTCAAACACCACCGTGTCTGGAGCCAGTGCCACGATGGTGTGCCAGACGCCCTCGCGAATATCCACTCCGAGCCGCCCTTCGTCGCGCGACAACAACATCGTGCCTTCGGGATCGATGCTGCCGTCTTCCAGAAAACTAATGACTCCGAGGAGGCCCTGCAGAATGATGAACGCTTCGGACTTGCTTGGATTCAGGTGCCGATGAGGCGGAACGAAGCTCCCGGGTTGGATGGCGTTGAGCATTCGGTGCAAAGGTTCGCTATCATCGAAGTGCAGACAGTGAATCTCGCGCAACCGCGGGTTGCTCCGAGCTTCGGCTGCTTTGAGATTGATCAGTTCCAAATCAATGCCAGCAACTCGGCGGTGGACCGAACGCGTGGCCAACGAGGACTTTCGGTCGAGATGCTGCATCGTGCCCTTCCTATCGCAGTAACCGTCTCAATTGCGCTTCAATCACCGGCGGCCTGACACTATAATCCCCGCCCCTTGAGTTGGAGAGGCCGGTGTGTCGTAGAACGGCACGCCACAGCATCGGGGTTTGCTAGCAAGGGCCAGTCGAGGTATTGCCCGCGTCGAAAATGTTTCTCCAGCCAGCCGAGGTTTGGCAGGCTGTGACTCGCGCGGCTGAGATATCAAGTCCGCCGCCAAGGTCGGGCGATACTGAGAGTGGAGAGCAACGCCCCTGCAGGTCGCCGAAAAGTTGCCCAAGAGTTGGTAGTATCGGATGGGTATGAAGATGAAAAAACTGCGAGCACTTTGCATACCTCTTCTTGTTGTTGCGACCGTCCCGTGCTGGGGGCAGTCACCGAACGAGAATCGGAACAACGGTCTGGGAATCGGCGCAGTAATGGGCGCGGTCACGGGCGGGTTGATCGGCGACCGCAACAACGAGGCCGTGGCGGGCGCCGCCATCGGTGCCGCGGTCGGCGGTCTGACCGGTGCGATGGTCGGCAAATCGGTGGACAATGAGATGGCATACCGCGAGCAGCGAGCCGGGCAGCGCGTTGTGGCTCAGCAGATGTCTCGGGCTGTCACTGTGCCCGATGTGATCGCCATGACGCAGTCGAGGCTGAGCGACAGCGTGATCATCACTCAGATCCGCACCAACGGGGTCGCTCAACAGTTGCAGGCGCCCGATCTGGTGAACTTGAGCAATGCGGGTGTCAGTGACGCGGTCATCCAGGCGATGCAGACAGCGCCGCTGGCGACTGCGTTGGCCGTTCCCGCTGCAACGACGACGTATCCGGAGCGCGTGATTGTGCAGGAACGGTATGTCGTTCCTCCGCCGTATCCGTACGGCGTGTATTACTACTATCCGCACCACCACGGCCCCCGCTACTTCGTTCCGCCTCCGCCTCCTCCGCGTCCGGGCATCAGTTGGGGAGTGACGTTTCATAACTGAGGTGGCGGCGGAAGAGGCCACGGATTGGCACGGGTCAATTCACTCTTCGGCATCCGGCATTCTCTCAGAGTACCGGGCTCCGCGTTTCCGTGGCGCGGGAGCCGAGGTTGCCGTAGCGGTGGTATTCGATGCTGACGCTCTGCTCGTGCAGATACCAGAGCAATTCCACGCGTCCTTCGGCGAGTACAGGCTGAGCAATGACGCATACGCCGCTGTCGGCTGAAGCCTGGCGGACCACTTCGGGCACGCGTCGGGGATCCGCATAGCGAACGCGATCGGTCTGATGCGATTGCATTCTCGCTGCCAGGTGCTCGTCGTCCTCTTCCATGAACTCGATGGATGCGGCCCATGAGTGAGTGATTTCATCGAGCACATCGACCATTGCCCGGCGCGGTGCGTGGGGTGAACTGACCGTGACGCGGCAGCCCGCGATGTGTGCCGCGGCCACTCTCGCGAAGACGTCGAACACCGAATCGTCGCTGTCGATTCGAACGCACACGTCGCGCAGCGGCAGGTATCTTCGGAGATTGTCCTGGCCCACGAGCAGGCAGTGATCGTGCCGGGGGGCGAATTCGCTTCTGAAACTCTCTTCGTAGCTGATCAGTGCCGATTCAAGCCGATCGAGTTGATCCGTGGCGTCTGCCCCCAATTGCTCCGCGTGTTCGCGGATATCGGCCAGAAACGCAAGCAGGCGAGGATGCGACAGTCGGCCATTGCGTGCAGTCGCCGTGTCGGCGAATTCGATGAATTGTGCGACGTAGTTGGGGCCGCCGGCTTTCATGGCGGGCCCGAAAACCGACTTGCCGAAACCGCCGAACGGCTGACGCAACACGATGGCGCCGGTGGTCGCGCGATTGACGTAGAGGTTTCCCGCGCGGAGGTGGCTGATCCAGAAATCCCATTCCCGTTCATCGAGGCTTTCCAGGCCCGAGGTGAGACCGTATCCCGTTTGATTGACGATGGCCACGGCTTCACTCAGTTTCCTGAATCGCATGACGCCCAGCAGCGGGCCGAAGAATTCGGTCATGTGAGTGACGCCGCCCGGCGTCACGCCGTACTTGATGCCCGGCGACCAGAGAGCCGGATTATCGGTGGCTGCCTGCGGCATCAGCGCCCACTCTTCTCCCGGTTCGAGGACTTTGAGCGCGCGGGCCAATTCGCCGCGGGGCGGTCGAATCAGCGGTCCGACCTTCGTCTCCAGGTGCCACGCGGGGCCGACGGGCAGACTGCTCGCCGCATCGCAAAGAGCGTCCCGAAATCCGGGATCATCGTAGACTTCTGCTTCGAGCAGCAGCAGCGAGGTTGCCGAACACTTCTGGCCGCTGTGGCTGAAGGCGGAGTGCATCACGTGTCGAATGGCCAGATCCCTGTCGGCAAGCGAAGTGACGATCGTGGCATTCTTGCCTCCGGTCTCGGCGAACAGCTGCAGCCTCGGGTTCTTGCGCAGCATCTCGTGTGCGGTCGCGGTGCCGCCCGTCAGGATCACTGACGCGGCTCGCGGATCGTTGACGAGGTTCGATGCTTCCGGTCCGCCCGAGCACGGCAGAAACTGCAGCGTGCGTTTCGAGATTCCGGCTTTCCAGAAGCACTGGCAGAGTTCCCAGCCGACAAGCACGGCGTCCGAGGACGGTTTGAGGATTACCGTGTTTCCCGCGGCGAGCGCCGCCGCGATGCCGCCGCAGGGGATGGCAATCGGGAAGTTCCAGGGCGAGACCACGATGACGGCTCCGTGCGGTCGGGCCGTGGCAGACGGCAGCGAATACCACCACTGTGCATTCGAGCGATAGAACTCGAGGAAGTCGACGGCCTCGGAAACCTCGGGATCGGCTTCAGCCACGGTCTTGCCGGCATCGGCCATCGCGGCACCGATGAGATCGCCCCGCGCGCAGCGAACTTGATGGGCCACTTTGCCCAGGAGCGAACTTCGTTCCTCGGCCGACCTGCTGCGCCATCCGACCAGATCGTTCGCCGCGCACTGCAGTGCCTCGTCGATGTCGCTGGAAAGAGCGTGGCAGTAACGTGCCACGATCGTCCCGGGCCGCGAAGGATCATGGCAATCGCGGAGCCGCTGTTCATCGAGAATCTCGCGGCCGTTTACGACCAGCGGAATGAGAGGAGCGGCGGAACCGCAGCGAGGGTGCCATCGTTCAACGATTTCGGCTGCCCAACGGCTGTTGTCGGGCAGCGAAAAGTCCGTGTCCGGTTCGTTTTCGAACAGGTGCCATTGCCGGACGGCTCTCTCTGCCGGGAGTGGCATTTCGCGCCTTTGCTGAATTCGCCGAGGAGAGGTGTTTACGTCAGACGCGTTGGCGACCGAGTTCGCGAAGGCCGCGGCGAGCAGGTTCCATGCGGCGCTGTCCACGCGGAGGTTGAATGCGTGGCGCAGGAAGTTCTCGGGCCCTGAGTTTTCGTCCAGTCGCCGGATCAGGTAGCCCACGGCGCTGGTGAAGTTCTCTTTGCTGCATGCCGGAGCGTAAAGCAGCAGATTGGGGCACACTTCGAACAGCGCTCGCCGCTGGTGGTTGGCCATGCCTTCGAGCATCTCCAGCTGGACGATATCGAGTGCATTGTGTTCGTGGGCCAGCACCAGTCCGTAGGCCAGATCAAACAGGTTGTGCGACGCGATGCCGATGTGGACGGCGGCCTGATTTTCGGACCTCATGCACTCGTGCAGCATGCGATGGAAATTCGCATCGGTTTCGGCCTTGTTCCGGTAAGTTGCCTGGGGCCATCCTCTCAGGGACGCTTCGACGCGTTCCATCTCCATGTTGGCCCCTTTAACCAGACGGATCGTGATGGGCTGGCCGCCGCCGGACGCGCGCCCGCGCGCCCATCGCAGGATCTCGAGCAGCGTCTGTGACGAATCGGGGATGTAGGCTTGCAGCGCGATTCCGGCGCTGGCTCGCTCGAGACCCGGACGGTCCAGCGTCCGCATGAAGGCCGCGGCGGTCAGTTCTTTGTCCCGATATTCCTCCATGTCGAGATAGACCATCTTGACGACCTGGGTTCCGTCCGGCCGCGTGAACTTCGAGCTGGCGGCCGTGAGAAACAGCCGCTCCAGTCGATCGCACAACCGCTCCAGCGTGTGTTCCCGCGCGAGGGCGGATACCTGGGAGTAGAGCGTCGAGATCTTGATCGAGACGACTTCGATTTCCGGCCACTGCAGCAGTTGAAAGTACTGCTGGATTCGATGCTCGGCCTCGCGTTCCCCGAGGATGGCTTCGCCGAGAAGGTTGACGTTCATGCGCAGCCCCTCGTGCATCCTCTCGCGCAGGTGATGCGTGAGCATCTCCCTTTCCGCGGGCAGGATCACGTTCGCGGTCTCCTTGTGCATGTGCTGCTTGACGAACGGCAGCGCCACGCCCGGCGCGTAGCCGCCGAAAGTCTGGAAGCCCTTGAGCAGCGCCCGGTCCCACGGGCTGAAGAACCGCGGTATACCCTGGACGTCGAGAATGTGGACGAGATGTTCCACTGCACGATGCGGGTCGTGCGAACGGAATGCCTGATCGGTGAGCCGGGCCAGCGTGTTCTTGTCGTCCGCATTCTGCAGCATGCGTTCGAGTTCCGCCTGCTGGCGACGCTCGGACGGACTCTGCAGTTCCGAAGCCCGTTGCTGAAGCCAGCGGGCAAGATACAGGGCCTTCTGCACCGCCGGTGAATGCGGCGCTGACGCGTCGATCTGGCACCCGTTCAGAATGCCGGCAAGTTGAGTGGTGTGTCGCATAACGCCTCGCGAAATCGAGAAGAGGTGAAGGGATCGCGATGACGGCTCAAGGCGGCGGTTCCCGACGGTTCCGCGGGCCTTTGCAACTCCGGTTTCATTATACCGTTGGCTCGGGCGGAAAAGTCCGGAGTCTGGAGTCCGGACGACGACAAGCTGCGTTGCAAGGCGGTTTCCCGACGGCACCATGCGTTGGAAGGAGTGGATCGGTCGGGAGACCCGACCACATCGAGGTAGACACCACGCGTTGGGGGCAGCACCGAGCTGGCTGACGGTCCCGCCGCTTGGTGGCATTTGGAGTTTTCGAGCAGGACGGCCATCGCCATACTCTAGGTAATCCGTGAAACGCGGAGGTGTTGAGGATTTGCGAGGTTGGTGCGAGTTGCCAATCCGTGTTGCCGATTCGCATGATTGAGACGCTTGATCGAAACGCGTGGTCAAACTCAGGGGCAGGGAGGACTTCCGCAGATGGGCCTGGCTGATCGCTCCAAACGTTCGTTCCTCTCTGAAGTCAGGCGCGACGGCCAAACGTGCTACCGGCGGGACGACATTGAGGTGCAGCACGACTCGGAGCACAGTGCCACAGCCACGATTCGTTCCGGTCGCGGCCGCGAGGCCGTTACCACCCGGATCAACTGGGGCGCTGCGGACGATGGAATTCTCATTGCTTCGTGCAGTTGCGGGACGCTCGAGGACAGCCGTCTCTGCGCGCACATCTGGTCGGCGCTGTTGACGTTCGACGACATGAGGCTTACGACGGATACCGGCACGGGGCGGCTATCGATTTACCGCGAGTCCAACCTGACTCCGGCGATGAACGACGTGCTTACGCAGATTCTCATGAAACGCAAACGCGATAAGGACTCGGAGGCGACCGGACCGAGTTGGCTTCATTTCGGTTCGATGAGCGGAGTTCGCGGAAGGTCGCAGCAGCGTTCCGGGCGTCAACCGCGTCCCGCGCCTCCTCCGGATCCGCAGTGGTTGACCTTCATCAACGGCGTTTCGCGGCAAGACAATCCGAGGCCGTACGAACCCAGGCGCCCTGATTCGAAACCTCGTGAACTCTGGTACGTTCTGAACGTGGAGGACTGCCTGTCGCATCGGGCCGCGCGGGTTCAGCTGCGGTACCGTGAATTGAATAAACGCGGTGACAAGGCCCGTTTCAAGAAGCCGCGTTTCGATTACGGGTGCGATTTGAACCTGATCCATCCCGAGGACGAGGAATTGCTGCGCCTGCTGCGGGGTATGCAGCTTGAAGACGGCACTCATTACTATTACCGCGAGGACATGCCGGGCGTGGCCTCGGCTTTTCGCGTCAAGCGCTCGGCCATCCCCTGGCTATTTCCGCGGTTGAGCGCCACCGGGCGATTCGTGTGGGTGCACGATGACTCGCGCCCTGCGCTGGAGGCAATTCCGGTCGTCTGGGATGACGGACCGCCGTGGCGTTTTCGGCTGACAGCCGACTCCGATGAAACTCAGCAAAGTTGGCGGATCAAGGGACGACTCGATCGAGATGGAGAGAGTATTGCACTGAGTTCCGCGTTGATTGCTTCAACGGAGGGGTTCGTGCTGTTGCCCGATAGCCTGGCACAACTCGATTGCGGACTGGCCTCGCCTTGGATGCTGGAGTTGCGCCGGAGCACGTCCTTCGAGGTGCCATTTTCGTCGCGTGACGCGTTTCTCAAGGCCTTCTATGCCAGCGGCGTGGTGCCCGAAGCGGATTTTCCTCCCGAACTTGCCGTGGAAACGTCGCTGGGCGAACCGCGCGGAAAGCTGACGATTACCAAGGGAAACCAATGGTCGACAGGCCTGCTGGCGAACTGCCATTTCCTGTACGGTGATCAGACCGTTCTTTCATCCAGCAAGAGTGCGAATTTCTACGACGAGCGGGCCCGTCGCGTGGTGTTGCGCGATTTCCGGCGCGAACAGGAACTCGTTGCACAGCTTCGCGAAGCGGGCTTGAAGCCGCCGAGCAGCTGGTCGGCGGTGAAAGCCGATTACGAAATCCGCAAATCGGCCGTTGGGGACGTGGCGGTCAAGCTCACAGCCATGGGCTGGCATGTGGAGGCCGAGGGGATTCGCCTCCGGCACGCCCGCATGGGCCAGCTCAGCGTGAGTTCCGGAGTGGACTGGTTCGGGTTGCACGGCAACTTCGATTTCGACGGCATATCGGTCTCGCTGCCGAGTCTGCTGGAAGCACTGCGCCGCAATGAAAAGACGATCACGCTGGAGGACGGGTCGCAGGGCGTTTTGCCGGAGAAGTGGCTGGCCCAGTTCGCGTCGCTGATCGAGATGGGCGAGAAGGACGGAGAGGTGCTGAAGTTCCGCCGCTCGCAGGCGCTGCTGCTGGATGCGCTGATTGCGGAGAACGAGCAGCACGCCACGGCGGACGAGCAGTTCGCCGAGTTCCGCTCGCGTCTGGCGAGATTCGAAGGAGTGGCTCCCGGCGAGGCTCCGGCCGGATTCCAAGGTGTTCTGCGCGATTATCAGAAAGAGGGCCTGGGGTGGCTGAATTTCCTGCGTGAATTCCGCCTGGGAGGCTGTCTGGCGGACGACATGGGGCTTGGCAAGACGGTTCAGGTGCTGGCCATGCTCGAAGGGCGCCGGCAGCGGTCTGCGGGGGACGAACCGCTGCTGCCGTCGCTGGCTGTGGTTCCCAAGAGTCTGGTCTTCAACTGGATCGAAGAAGCGGGGCGGTTTACGCCGTCGCTCCGCGTTCTCAATTTCACCGGACTTGACCGAAAGCAGCGATTGAAGGAATGCGAGGGCTACGATCTGCTGATCACGACCTACGGTACGCTGCGCAATGACATTCTTGATCTGAAAGACCGTCAATTCGATTACGTGATCCTCGACGAATCGCAGGCCATCAAGAACCACAACTCGCAATCGGCCAAGGCAACGCGGTTGTTGAAGGCTGACCACCGTCTGGCTCTGACCGGAACTCCGGTGGAAAACCATCTGGGAGAACTCTGGTCTCTGTTCGAGTTTCTCAATCCGGGGATGCTGGGCCGATCGGGCGCTTTTTCCGCGTGGATCCGCAACCGGGGAGAGCAGGATGAGGCGGGTATCGCGATGCTCGGCAGAGCGCTGCGTCCGTTTCTGCTGCGCCGCACCAAGGAGCAGGTATTGCGCGAACTCCCGGAAAAGACGGAACAGACGATTTACTGCGAGATGTCCGAGGCCGAGCGCGCGAAGTACGACGAGCTGCGGGACTATTACCGCACGAATCTCTCGCAGCGGGTGGAACAGGTCGGGTTGAAGAAAGCCAAGATCCATGTGCTTGAGGCCCTGCTGCGATTGCGGCAGGCAGCCTGCCACCGAGGATTGCTCGATAAGGAAATGGCGGGCGAGTCGAGCGCCAAGCTGGATTCGCTGCTGGAACAGGTCAGCGAGATTGTCGAAGAAGGGCACAAAGCGCTCGTCTTCTCGCAATTCACCAGCCTGCTTTCCATCGTGCGAGCGGAGCTCGACCGGCGGGAGATCGTGTACGAATACCTTGACGGGCGCACCCGCGACCGCGGCGCACGCGTCAGGCGGTTTCAGGACGATCCGGCGTGCCCGTTGTTTCTCATCAGTCTGAAGGCCGGCGGGCACGGCCTGAATCTCACGGCGGCCGACTATGTGTTCATCCTCGATCCGTGGTGGAATCCGGCGGCCGAAGCACAGGCTGTCGATCGCGCCCACCGCATCGGCCAGCAGCGACCGGTGTTCGCGTACCGGCTCATCTGCCGGGATACGGTTGAGGACAAGATCCTCGAACTGCAGAAGCACAAACGCCAACTGGCAGACGCGATCGTGTCCAGCGACAATAGCCTGATCCAGCAATTGAGTGTTGAGGATCTGCAGTTACTGCTCAGTTGATTCGGGCCGCTTGACCTTCAGCGCAGTTCCGCCGAGTCGTCGCGAGTTCACCGCGATTCGATACGGTTCGACGCTCCTGGATGCGTGAGGAAATCCCGCGATGCATTTCGACGCGACGACGGTGGCCTGGGTGCTTGTCACCGGCGAATGGGTGATTCGCCTGGCCATGGTGGTCGTAGTGCCGTTCCGCAGAACTCCGGACGCAGCCAAGGCCTGGCTGCTGCTGGTCTTTTTCGAGCCGTGGATCGGGCTGGCGCTGTACCTCCTGATCGGCAGGCCGAGGATGCCGCGGTGGCGGCGCGATCAGCTCAAGCGGCTGCCCGAGGTTCTCGTTCAGTTCGGCCGCCGCTGCCAGTTCGAGCCGAAGGTGTCTCGCTCGGAGCTTGAAGCCCGTGTTGCCGACTCGGTGCGTCTGACGGAGAACCTCGGCCACCTTGCGATCGTCGATGGCAATGCCGTGGAGATTCTCACGGAATACGGTCGCATTATCGATCGACTCGTCGAAGACATCGATGCGTCACGGAAGAACGTGCATGTGCTCTATTACCTGTTTATTCCCGATGCGACGGGGATGCGCATTGTCGAGGCACTCGAGCGGGCCGCGGCGCGGGGCGTGCGATGCCGCGTGCTGATGGACGCTCACGGCTCGCGAGGCGCATTGAAATCGCTCGGGCCGCGAATGTCGGCAGCGGGCATTGAACTGCATGCCGCATGTTCCGTCGGACTGTTCGGGAGACGCATCCTGCGGCCGGATCTGCGAAACCACCGCAAGATCGCCGTGATCGACGGTCGCGTCGGCTACACCGGGTCGATGAACCTCGTGGATCCGGGATTCAAACAGGGCATCGTCTACGAGGAACTTGTTATTCGCGTCACGGGACCGGTCGTGCTGCAGCTGCAGTCCGTGTTTGCCTCCGATTGGTTCATCGAGACCGACGAATCGCTGGACAGCGAAGACGTGTTTCCGGAGCCCCGGCACTGCGGTTTCACTCTGGCCCAGTGCCTGCCGAGCGGCCCGGATTTCCCGAGTCTCAACAACCAGAAGCTGTTCGTCGCGCTGTTTCATTCGGCGCGGCAGCGCATCGTGATCACCACACCCTACTTCATTCCCGATGAGCCGCTGATCCAGGCGCTCGAGACGGCGGTCTTGCGCGGCGTGGAGGTGCACTTGATCCTCTCGGATCGCAGCGACCAGCGGATGGTCGGGCTGGGGCAGAGGTCCTACTACGAAGACCTGTTGCGGGCGGGTGTCAGGATCCACCTGTATCGGCAGAATTTTCTCCATGCGAAACACATCAGCATTGACGACCATGTGTGCGTTATCGGATCGAGCAACATGGACATTCGATCCTTCGTGTTGAACGCGGAAATCACGATGATTGTCTACGATCGGGATGTCGCCCAGAATCTGCGGATCGAGGAGCAGCGGTACTATCGGCACTGTGTGACGCTGGACCTGGGTCGCTGGTGCGAGCGGCCTCTGCGGACCCAGATGGCGGAAGCCGTCGCGCGGCTGATGAGTCCGCTGCTGTGATATGGAAGAAGGTCGGGAGCCTGGAGCAAGACATCAAACGATCCGACTGCTTTTCTGGGTGGCGCGGGTGGCTTGTCCATCCGTGTGTCGCTGACGACCATCACCTCGAACCTGCGTGCGCCTTTTTGTCCCTGTTCTTTTTTCTACTGACTGTTTTCTCTCCACTGCTCCCTCCGGCCGCCTGCCGGCATTTCTTGACCTTGCTGCACCATGGCGGTATACCGGCAGGCTCAGCGTCCTCGAGTGCATTGAAGATCGCGACTTCGGTCATTCGTTCCAGGTTTGTGAACTGAAACAGGCGAAATCCATCATGTCACTTTCAAAAGACAATCCGGTCGCCGGAATCCTGGTATTGCTCTTCATGCTGGCCGGGTTGCGTGCATCAACACCGACTGCTGCCGAGGATGCACGGCCGCCAATTCCCGACGTCGATCCCGCCCTGCGTGCTGCCGTCGAAGAGGATTGGGCGGCACAGGAACGTCGCAGGAAGCGTCATCCTCATTCGCCCGAGGCGATCCGCGATGTGCTCGACCGCGCGGCTCGACTGCTCGAAGATCTTGGCAGTCGGCTGGATGGGCCGGATCTGGGCGCCGAGCGTGCTTTCCTCGAACGTCACAGCGGCGAGCTGAACAATCTGGATTCGCTCGACGAAGCCGCCCGTTTGAGCCTGTATCTTCAGGTGCGATGGGTGACTCGCACTGCAGCGCTCAAGAACCCGTTGTTTGCAGGTCGGCCGCTCGTGTTCATGAAGCGCCATCGGTTCGTGAGTCAGATGCTGCACGAATACCTGGGCTATTTCTGTGACTACGGCGACATCTCCGGCGGCGGAGTATGCCTGTTGCCACAACCGGGCTGTTCCCTGCAGATCCAGGATCTGGTGGACGGGCGACTGCCGCGCGGCAATTACACGACCTTGGCAGTTGCGCCGGATGCCCGCACGCTGTATTTTGCTTTTGCTGAACGCGCTCCGCAGAAGCCGGACTATTACTCGCCGCAGCGGCGCAGTTTTCACATTTTCGCGATGGACGCGGATGGAGCGCAGCTACGGCAGCTGACCGACGGAATCGAGGATGATTTCGACCCGTGTCCGCTGCCCGACGGCGAAATCACCTTCATGTCGACTCGTCGCGGAGGTTTCGGTCGTTGTCACAACCCGTGGGAGCCGCTGCCTGCGTATACACTGCATCGCATGGACCGTTCCGGCGGGAACGTCCGCACGCTTTCATTTCACGAAACGAATCAATGGCATCCGGCGATGCTGGCCGACGGGCGGATTGTGTACTCGCGGTGGGATTACGTGGATCGCTCAGCCGCGAACTTCCACGGCCTGTGGGCCAGCCGTCCCGATGGGACCTCGCCCAGCCTGCTGTTCGGCAACTACACGCATCGGATCAATGCCTGTTACCAGCCTCATTCTATTCCGGGATCGCAGCGGATCGCGTTCATCGCCGGCGCGCACCACGCCGACGTGGGCGGCTCGCTGGTACTGGTGGATCCGGCGCGGGCGAGTCTGGATCGTGAAACCGGGGAGGATCGCTTCGATTCGATTGAAACGCTTACGCCCGAGGTGTGTTTCCCGGAAGCGCCGGGCTGGCCCGACAGTTACTATCACAGCCCCTGGCCTCTCTCGGAGGACTACTATCTGGTGTCTTTCAGTTTCGATCCGCTGCCCGGAATGGGCCCCGTAGTAAAAAGGGACACGGAGACAGGGGTGTACTACTTCGACCGGTTCGGCAACCTGGAACTCCTGTACCGCGAGGCCGGCATTTCGTGCATGTATCCGATTCCCCTGACGCCTCGCCCTGACCCGCCGATTGTCAGCAGCACGCGGGAACCTCAGCTGGGAGAAGACGCGGAGCTGTTCCTGCTCGACGTGCGGCAAAGCCTGATGCCGCTGCCCGCGGACCGGCCGATTCGTCAGCTGCGGGTGTTTCAGGTGCTGCCCAAGACGGAAACGCACGTGGCCAACGATCCACGCATCGGGTATGCCAATGCGGAGAGTGCCCGCATGCTGCTCGGCACCGTAAACGTCGAGGCCGACGGTTCCGCGTATTTTCGCGTTCCGTCCCGCAAGCCGCTGTATTTCCAGGCGGTGGACGGGCATGACCACGCGGTCCAGACCATGCGCAGCGTCGTGTATCTGCAACCCGGCGAACGGCGGAGCTGCGTGGGGTGTCACGAGCCCGTGTCGGCGACGCCGTCTGGACACATGGCCGACGCGCTGCGCCGGCCTCCTTCCGACATCGAACCCGAGCCGGACGGCACTCGACCGTTGAGTTACACGAGGCTCGTGCAGCCCGTTCTCGATCGGCATTGTGTTGCATGTCACGACGGCGCTCCGGGGCCGGGGAAGAGTCAACCGGCGTTGACCGGCGAGCCGTCCGGCCGATTCACGAGGTCCTACGAGGCACTGCGTCCGCATGTCCGCTGGTACGAGTGGGGCAAGGAGAGTATCGCTCAGATTGCCACACGTCCCGGGAATATCGGGGCGGATGCCAGTCCCCTGACTCGCGTTCTGTGCGACGCTAACCACTCGTCCTCGGTGAGACTGCCGATGGCCGACCTGCATCGACTCAACCTGTGGCTCGACTCGAACGTTCCGTTCTACGGGACCTACGGCAAGGAAGAGCAGCGGGCCCAGCAGCAGGGACTGGCCGTTTCTCCGCCGCGGGTTCAGTGACGAAAGACCGCCGATTGCGATGCGACGATCTTGATCGGACGCCCGGCCCGGTTGGCCTGCGGCGCAAGGCCGTCGTGATGCCGGGCAACCTGTTCGCATCGCAGGCAGCTTGGTATGCTTGGTTGTGCATCAGACGCATGGCATTTGCCGCCTTGAGTGAATCTGTGGCGGTCGCCGAAACGGACTGGGCCGAGTGGCGGAATGGCAGACGCTCAGGATTTAAAATCCTGTCTCGGGTAACTGAGGTGCGGGTTCGAGTCCCGCCTCGGCCACTGCTGCAAAGCAGTGCAAATCGATGCAGATCCGTGCAATCCAGCGCAGAAAGCCCCGGAATTCCCGGGGCTTTTGCGTTTCTGCCGGCCGACCCCGATCCCGTGCGAGAAGTGCAGATCGGTGAAAATCGATGCATTTGAGTGCATATTGGCGCGAGCCGTACGGCACCATTTTCGGCACCTTTTTTAGAAGCTCGGCGCCACTGTCGGCACCATTTGATGTGAGTTGTTGTAGCGTGTTGCCCCTCACAAGCGTGCTCCGAGAGCAGTCGAGTGGCTCGGTTTGTGAACGCTTGGTGGCGTCGGCACGGCTTATCGGGGAAACCGGGGCAGTCCGTTGGAACGACTCCAAGCCGATGAGCGATAGTCCTGCGCAGTTGGTCGGGTGGCATTGAATCTCCAAGGCGCATCAGACTCCCCCCAAGGAACTCTTACGATGGCCCACGCGAGCCACTGGAGGTTGATGAGCAGACGGACGAAATCACACTCGTGACACGGGGGGCTCGCAGGAATATATTGCCGCCAGGACAGAGGTATGCAACGACTGCGGGCGCGATACTGGCGGGACTGCGGAACGCTTGCGGTGGCCAGGCTCGTTCCCGATGGAGGACCACGATGACGAGCGAACGGCAGGCGTCAGAGAAACGCGAGTCTGAGAGCGGTCATTCACGCCGCCAGTTCATCGGCGGCGCCTTGGCGACGGTTGCGGCGTATCCGTTCGTGCGGGCGGCCGCTTCTCTGGCCGCCGATGGTTCGACGGGCACAACGCGGCTCTGGATTGGTGCGGCCACGGTCGACATCACACCCAAGCCGCCGATCGCGCTCACCGGTTTCCAAACTGTGCGGATCACGTCCACCATTCAGAGTCCGCTGACAGCAAACGTCCTGGCCCTGGAATCGCGCGACGGCGATCGAGTCATCGACCAGGCGATCTGGATTTCGTGCGACCTGTGCGTGATTCGCCCGGGTGTGCAGGAGGGCTTTCGCAAGCACGTGGCCGGCCGGTTGCCGGGCTTCGACATTAACAAGATGTTCCTGGCTGCCACCCACACGCATTCTGCGCCCGTGACGGTGCAGGACCAGTACGACGAGAAGGACTACGGCAACGCGACGCAGCCGAAGGATTACTTGCCGTTCCTGTACCAGCAGATGGCCGAGGCGGTGGTGCAGGCATGGAATCGTCGTGCGGTTGGCGCGGTGGGCCACGGACTCGGACATGCGGTGATCGGTCAGAATCGCCGCATCGTTTTTGCAGACGGCCGGGCTCAGATGTCGTTTGAGACGAACGACCCGCAGTTCCGCCACTTCGAGGGTTACGAGGACCACGGCGTTGATATCCTGTGTTTCTACGACGGCAAGCGCCAGTTGACGGCCACCGTAATCGCGTTGGCTTGCACGGCGCAGATGTCGCAAGGCGAATCGGTGGTGAGCGCCGATTTCTGGCATGATGCCCGCGAGCTGCTGCGGGCGCGGTACGGCAAGGAACTCTGCGTACTGGGCTTCTGTGCTCCGGCCGGTGATCAGTGCCCGCACCTGTCGTATCGCAAGAAGAGTGAAACACGCATGGATCGGTTGCGAGGGTTGACGCGAACGCAAGAGTTGGGTCGCCGGATTGCCTATGCTTTCTTCGAGGTGGCCGACCTGATTGCGCAGGACGTCCGCGAAGACGTGCCGCTGGTCCACGTGGTGCGGCAGATCGCACTGCCGACGCGGATCGTCACGGACACCGAATACGCGATCGCCAAGAAGGTGTGCGACGCCATCGATGCGAAACCCGAACGCAGCGGCTGGGACGGCTGGGTCCGCCGGTTGTACGGAAAAGTATGCGACCGTTACCAGGACCAGCAGCAAGGAAAGCGGGAGTATGCGATGGAATTGCACGTACTACGCTTGGGAGACGTGGCCATTGCCACCAACCCGTTCGAGTTGTACGTCGACTACGGAGTCCAGATCCAGGCCCGCAGCGTGGCCGAACAGACGATTCTCATCCAGCTGGCCGCCACCGGTTCACAGGACGGTTACTACGTGCCGACAGCACGCGCGATCGCGTCCGGAGGACTCAGCGAAACGGTGATGGACAACTACAGCGCGACCGTCATGACCAACATGATCGGCCCGGAAGGCGGACAAGTGCTCGTCGAACTCACCCTGGAGGCCATCCGCGAACTTTGGTCCGCAATCCAGTGACATCAAGGGTCTGTTCGTCTGCGGACCGAGACTGGCCAGCATGCACCCCTCAGGGCAGGCCGAAGACATCGACCGTCTTCCAGACCGAGATCCCGAAAACGTACGGTCCGGCGATATCGGAATCGATCATGGAGATCACCTGCTCGCGTTCGGCCAGTGTCGCCTGCAGTTCCGTAATGAGGTCCGCGAAAGGGACTCTGCCGCGACCCTGCATCCATGGACCAAGCAACTTGATCGGATCCTCACGCGACGCGATGCAGCGGATATCGACGGTCTCGGGCCACCGGCCTCCAATGCTGACCGAAGCCATCACGGAGAGCATTCCCACTTCGTGCGGCCATTCCGGCAACGACGCGTCCACGTGAATGAGTCGAGCCGCCGCGGTCTTGGATAAATGCATGGTTGCAGACTTGACCACCAATCCGACTTCCTGGCAGGCGGCGACGAGTCGCCGTTTGACGTCCTCCGCCGGTTCTCGGCCAGCTCTTGTCATCCGTCACTCCTTGTCCTTGTCGGGTCCGCATCGTTTTAGATTCTAATCGAGGCCTCAGGGAAAACGGAGCCTCGCGCCGTATGCGATTCCCCTTGAGCGTCAGTTGGAGTGAGCGGAATGCACGCTTCAGCCGGGATTGGCCGGTGATTTCGGCGCGGGGATCGGCGGCAACGCTTCGACAGCGGCGACTGGAGCCCCACACACCGAGACATCGAATTCGCAGCGTCAGTTCGCATCTGCGTGGAGCTGCTTATCCCCCTGGAAGATGCGACGGAGATTGCCAATCTTACTGAACACGAGACTGCCAAGACTTGGGATCGCGATGTCCGTGGAAAACCGCAATGACCTCCACTTCGTTGGATTCGAACAGGTAACACACAACGTATGGAAATCGCCTCACAAGGGCTTGGCGGACACCTCGATAGGTTGCAGCGTGAAGTTCCGGTGTCGAGCTAATTCGCTTCCATACTTCTTCGACGCAGTCCAAGAACTCAAGACCAAGCCCGGACCGCTGTTCTTCATACCAACAGAACGCCGCGGCTAGATCGGCTTCCGCCTCCGGCTGGATCGTCAGTGGATACGTCATGACTCGCCGAGGATTCTTCCTTTCACCTCGTCCCAAGTTGATCCGCGACGGGGATCGCTACTACGGCGAGCGAGGCGCTGGTCCAATTCCGCCTTCTGCGCGTCAGTCAATTGGAACGCGGCTTCGTCTTCGACAATGCTCTCCCAGATCTGTTTGATAAGGGCAACCCGTTCCAACACCGGCAGCTCGCGGATGTCTGATGGTAATGCGGACGACGTCATGGGTCAGGTGTCCTGCAATTGGCTCCTGCAGAATCAGATTATTCGCCTCCATTGAATTTATATCACACGGGGAAGCAAGCCAACCCAACCCAACGCCGAGAATCCAGAGTCTGGAGTCCGGAGCGAGAAACGTGTTTGCGTGGCTGGGGCAACTAATGGGACGTCGGAGTGAAGTGCGGGCTCGCGCTCTGCGCCTCCGGACTCCAGTCTCCTGACTTGGCTGTGGTCACATCAATGCCGCGCTGCCGCAGTCCGCCTGCGACTGTTTCTTCGACATTTTCGTCAAGGTGAAAGCGAATCACGGGCGGTATCCATTCCAGCCAACTTGGTAACGAGTCGCGAAGGCGTTTGTGATCGCAATGATTCGGCAAAGGCGTCGTCATCGGCCATGTGTTGTCGGATCTCATCGCGATGGTCGAAGTAGAATGCAAGGGCGGCATGCACATCCGCGAGTTAGAGTTGAGGAAACCTGGCGACGATCTCGTCGGGAGACTGGCCCTGGGATTCATGCCAGGCCACGATATCCTGAACGCGGATACGATGTCCGGAAATGCATGGTCTGCCTCCGCAGATTCCAGGAGTCACTTCGATGTGGTCCGCAAGGGTGGCTTTCATGTGGCAGGCTGCCGAACCTCGTATAGTCGTAGACCGCATCCACCAGACTCCGTGCACGCGACGAATAGAGCACATCGATGCCGTCCGGTGTGCGAACAATTTCGGTATCTCCTAAGCGCGCGGAATCAACTTTGATGAGCGAGAATGCCGCTGATCCGATCCTTCGGCTTCCCGAGGTCGCCGTGTTGTAAACGTCAGTTCGTTCGGAACCTGTTCGTCCCAGCCACAACGCTGGAATGCAATCCATTTCAGTTGCGGTCAAGTTGCCGCAACGCGCCGCCAGCAGGCGTCCGAGGAGGTACGCGCCGATTTCGATTTGCTCGTACGGACGCGAGAGATTTCGAGGTGGGAAAGCAACCCAAAACGGCCAGTATTACGGGCAAGGGGAGGGGGGCCGGAGTCTCGGCACCGGGCGGCACATCGGCACTGCGGTCGGTCCCAAACTCAAAACGGGCACGTGGTATACGCGATGGTATACGCGATGGCCGCCGTTGATTTAGAATCCTGTGACTCGTAAGGGACGTGCGGGTTCGAGTCCCGCCTCGGCCACTGCTGTATGCCGGCGCGGATCGCTGCAAGTCCGTGCGACCAACCGCAAGAAGCCCCGGAATTGCAGGTGGTTGGAGTAATACGTCGGGTCTTGGCGAACTGGTTCGGATTGCATCCTGACATCCGCGGGCAGGGGAGAATTACTGTTATGCGTAACAGAGTCGGAAGACTGGCGGTAATCGCCATGTGTGTCTTTTTCGGTTTGCAGGCCGGCGCCGCCCGGACTGCGGAGGTCCGCCTGAACAACCTGAAAGCCGGGAAGATCCTCTTCCTCGGCAACAGTATTACGGCCGTTCCGCGGCAAAATCAGACGGTCTGGTGGGGGCTCTCCGCCAGCACGCCGGCCAAGGACTATGCTCACCTGCTGGCCGCCGCCATCGACGCGAAGACCGGAGGGCATCTCGTAATGATGACCACAACCGCGCCGACTACCCGCCCCGACGGCACCGTCGAGCAGTGCGACTCCAACGTCATCAATATTGCCGACGTCTTCGAGCGAGGTTACGCATCGTACGATGCCTCGAAAATCGCGAAGCAACTGGCTTGGAATGCCGACATCGTGATTCTGCAGTTCGGCGAAAACATACCCGGGGACACCTGGAACGCCGATGCATTTCGGAAAGGGCTGCAGCAGCTGTTTGCCGATCTGAAAGAACGCGGCAATCCGCACGTTTTTGTGACGGGGTACATTCTCGGAGCCAACCCGGCCATTGACGAGATCAAACGAAAACAGTGCGAAGAGGATCCGACTCATCGGGTGTTCGTGGATCTCAGCGGCATCGGTAAAGACCCGTCCAACATCGGCGAATACGGCCACCCCAACGACAAGGGGATGTCGCTCATCGCAGATGCTGTGTTTGCGGCGATCCTGACGCACTCCTCCCTGCCGGCAGGGAACAGCGAACCGAATCGCTGATTGGCTGTCGGATGCACAAGGCGGTGGCGGATTTCGTCGCGCGCATCGCCGCTTGCCCTGTTCGATTCGGCCATTCCCATGCGTGTCTGCTGTACGCGCCCGAATGCCGGTTGTGTTACACTTCCTGGCTGAGCGTCTTGCGCTGCTCCCGTCCAGACCTGCCGGGCAGAATTCCTGCGCGGCGCGCATAGCGTTCCTTCGTAAAACTCCAGCGAGGCTTGAAGCTACCGGCCATGGAATTGACCATCGAGAAACTGTCGAAGCGCTATCCCAACGGCGTGCAGGCGCTGAGCGACGTGACGCTTCGCATCCCCACAGGGCTATTTGGATTGCTCGGTCCCAACGGGGCCGGCAAGTCCACGCTGATGCGAACGATCGCCACCCTGCAGGAGGCGGATTCGGGCAGCGTCACGCTCGGCGATCTGGACGTCCTTCGCGACAAGAACGCGGTGCGCCGGATTCTGGGCTACCTGCCCCAGGAATTCGGGCTTTACCCCAAGGTGACCGCGTTTCATCTGCTCGACCATCTCGCGTCGCTCAAGGGGATCACCCCCAGACGCCATCGCCGCGAGGTGGTGAATGCGCTGCTGCAGAAGGTCAATCTGTACGATGTCCGGCATCAGCGACTCGGGTCGTATTCGGGCGGGATGAAGCAGCGTTTCGGGATCGCTCAGGCCCTGATCGGCGATCCCAGGCTGATTATCGTCGACGAACCCACGGCCGGGTTGGATCCGGAAGAACGCGTCCGGTTCCATAATCTGCTCGGCGAGATTGGCGAACAGGTTGTGGTCATCCTGTCGACGCACATTGTCGAGGACGTAAGCGAACTGTGCCGGCAGATGGCGATCATCCACCGCGGCAAAGTGGTCGCGCAAGGCGATCCGAACCGTCTGGCGGACGAATTGAACGGCCGGGTGTGGAGCAAGACGGTGGTCAAGCAGGAGCTGCCTCAGCTGCAGGCGAGTTGCCAGGTGCTGTCAACGCACCTCCGCACGGGGCGGACTGTCGTGCATGTGCTCGCGGATTCACCGCCCGATTCGTCGTTCGAGACCGTCGAACCGGAACTCAAGGACGTCTATTTCGCGGCCATCCGGGGCTTTACGCCGGCCAAGGTGGAACTCGCGAGCTGATGCGGTTTCGCAGGAACGTCGGACCCGTTGGTCGCACACGGTCGCAGCAGAGCAAGAATACTCCCATGTTCACCATCGCACTGTTCGAATTGCGCAAGAAACTCCGGCAACTCTCCACGTATGTCTACTTCTGGCTGTTCTTTGCCATCGCGTACCTGGTGATCATTGCCGCCGGCGGTGCATTCGCCGGCGCCAATGTCGTTGTGGCGGGTTCGGGGGGAAAGACGCTGATCAATTCGCCTTTCGTTCTGACGGTTCTGATTGGCGTGATCAGCTATTTCGGCATGATCGTGATGGCGGCGATCATGGGCCAGGCGATCTACCAGGACTTCCACTTTCAGACGCACACGCTCTTTTTCACTTCGCCGATCTCGAAGTTCGCCTACCTGGGCGGCCGTTTCCTTGGGGCGTTCGTTACTCTGGCGCTGGTATTTTCCAGCATCGGACTCGGTGCCTGGTTCGGAACGCTCATGCCTTTTCTGGAGGCGGGCATGTTCGGTCCGAATCGCCTCCTCGCGTACGTGCAGCCCTATCTGGTGATCGTTCTGCCAAATATGGTGTTCATCGGGGCCGTCTTTTTTTCGCTGGCGGCCCTGGCTCGCCGCATTCTGCCCGTCTACGCGGCGAGCGTCATTTTTCTGATCGGCTACATGATCGCCGGCACGCTGACTAGCCGGGTGGAAGAGAAGTTCCTGGCGGCGATTATCGATCCTTTCGGCCTGAATGCCCTCTCGTACGTCACGCGGTATTGGACGGTGGCCGAGCGCAACGAGTGGCTGGTTCCTTTCACCGGCGCTCTGTTGTGGAACCGGCTATTATGGCTGGGAGCGGCGGCGGTCATCCTGGTCTTTGCCTCGTGGAGATTTCGTTTCCAGCACGGCGGCGATCGCCTGCGATCTGCGCGGCGGGATGAAGACCTGTCGCCCGCGGTTTCGGCGCTGCCGGTTCCTGTCACCGCGAACCGCGATTTTCGAGCGCTGCGTTCGCTGCCCGGCAGCATCTGGCTGAACCTGAAGGAAACGGTCAAGAACGTCTACTTCCTGGTGATCGTGCTGGCCGGCGTGCTGTTCATGGTGTTGGCCGCGCGCCAACTTGGATCGATCTACGGCACGGAGACGTATCCGGTCACTGCCTCGATCGTTGAGGTGGTCGGCGGCAGTTTCACGCTTTTCGTGCTGATCATCATCACGTTCTACGCGGGGGAAATCGTCTGGCGCGAACGTGATGCAAACATGCAGCAGATCTATGACGTCCTGCCGATTCCGAACTGGCTGCCGTTCCTTTCGAAGACCATCGCGCTGGGACTGGTCCAGGTGCTGCTCATGGCGGTCATCATGCTGACCGGAATAGCGATCCAGGCATCGCAGGGGTATTTCCATTTCGAGCCCGATGTCTACTTGGCAGATCTGTTCGGCATCAAACTGGTCTCGTTCTGGCTGCTCTGCATTCTCGCGATCACCGTCCAGGTCGTGGTGAATCACAAGTATCTCGGCCATTTTGTGATGGTGCTCTACTATCTCGTCAGCGCTTTCATGGGGCGGTTCGGGTTCGAGCACAAACTGTATGACTTCGGAGGAACGCCGGGCTACACGTATTCGGATATGAACCGTTTCGGGCATTTCCTGTGGGGAGTCACCTGGTTCAATCTCTACTGGGCTGCCTGGGCCGTGCTGCTGGCCATGCTTGCCAACCTGCTCTGGGCCCGCGGCACCGCGTCCTCCTGGGACGAGCGGTGGAAATCGGCTCGCTCCGGATTGACGGGCGGAGTGCTGGCCGGTTTCGCAGCGGCGCTGATTGCCGCGGTGATGCTCGGCGGATTCATCTACTACAACACGAATGTCCTCAACCGGTTTGAAACCCGGTACGACGCGCAGGTGGTGCAGGCCGACTACGAGAAGACCTGGAAAAAGCTGGAGAAACTGCCGCAGCCCCGAGTGACTGACGTGCAGGTCGCGTTTGACCTGTTCACCGGGCGGCGCGACATGCACGCCAAGGGGACGTTCACTCTGGTGAACAAGACCAAGGAAGCGATCCCCGCCGTTTACGTAAGGGTCGATCGGGATCTGAAGATCCGCCAGCTCGCCCTGGGCGATCTCGACAAGCCGTCAAGCGCGGACGAGCGGTTGGGGATGCACACCTTTACGCTGTCGCGGCCCATGGCGCCGGGCGATTCGATATCGCTCAAATTCGACCTGATGCACGAATCACGCGGTTTTCGCAACGACTCGAGCGACACCGAAGTGGTTTACAACGGCACTTTTTTCAACAGCACGCTGCTGCCTCACATCGGTTATTGGGCTCAGCTCGAGTTGGGAGACGATGACCTTCGCCGCAAGCACGGTCTGGCTCCAAAGCCTCGCATGGCACCGATCGACGACGAGGCCGCTCGACGCAATAACTACATCAGCAGCGATGCCGACTGGATCTCGCTCGACGCAGTGGTGAGCACCAGTCCCGACCAGATTGCCATTGTGCCCGGCTATCTGCGCAAGGAGTGGACTGAAGGAGGCCGGCGGTACTTTCATTACACGACCGAGGGCCGGATCCTGCACTTCTTCTCGGTGCTCTCGGCCCGTTACCAGGTGCGCCGCGACTCGTGGCGGGGACTTGTGGCTTTCGGCAAGTCTCCCGGCACCGGACGAACCGGGGAACCTCCCGCCGGCCCGACCGACGCGGGTGCGGGAAGTGTGCAGGATGTCGCGATCGAGATCTACTATCACCGCGGCCACGAATACAACCTCGATCGGATGATCGAAGCCGTCAAAGCCTCCCTGAACTACTACACGAAGAACTTCGGCCCGTATCAGCACCGCCAGTTGCGGATCGTCGAATTCCCCAGGTATTCGACGTTCGCTCAGTCTTTTCCCAACACGATACCGTACTCCGAGGCGATTGGTTTCGTGGCCCGCATCGATCCCCAAGATCCAGAGGATGTCGACTATCCGTACTACGTGACGGCTCACGAGATTGCGCACCAGTGGTGGGCTCACCAGGTTATCGGCGGCAACGTGCAGGGCTCGACGGTCATGTCCGAGACGCTGTCGCAGTATTCCGCGCTGATGGTCATGAAGCAGAAATACGGCGACCGCCAGATGCGGCGTTTCCTGCGATATGAGCTGGAACGTTACCTGATGGGCCGCGCGACGGAACGCAAGAAAGAGCTGCCGCTGGCGCTGAACGAAAACCAGGGTTACATCCACTACAACAAAGGCAGTCTGGTGATGTACGCCCTGCAGGATTACCTCGGCGAGGAGCGGGTCAATCAGGTGCTGTCCAGATACGTGCGGGCGGTCGGCTACCAGGAGCCGCCGTACACCACCTCGCGCGAATTCCTCGCCGCCCTCCGCGAGTCGACCCCTGCCGGCAAACAGTACTTGATCGAGGACATGTTCGAGACGATCACGCTGTTCGACAATCGGGCCGTATCGGCGCGGTACCGCAAGCTGCCGTCCGGCAAGTACGAGGTCAAACTGGTAATCTCGTGTTCCAAGATGCGGGCGGACGAACAGGGACGCGAGGCGGCGCGACCCCTCGATGACCTGCTCGACGTCGGTGTCCTCGATAATCACGATCAGCCGTTGCTTCTCGAGAAGCAACGTATTCGCGACAAAGAGACGACGTTGACACTCGTCGTGGATCAACCGCCAGCCAAGGCCGGAGTGGATCCGCTCAACAAGCTGATCGATCGGAGACCGGGGGACAACACGATTCGCGTCGAAGCGGAATAGCGCGGAGATAGCGTCTTCACCAAGGCATCAGAGGGTGCGCGGGTGGCGGTGGCTTCCCGCCTTGCCTCTCCTGCCGCTCGCCCGAATGCCGGTAGCCGGTAGGGTGTTTTTCCTCCTCCAGACTCCAGACTCCAGACTCCAGACTCCGATTCACTGCGGCTTTTTGCTGTCGATCCAATCCCAACGATCCGCAGCTTGGCGGCGCAGCGGTTCGAGGTCTTCGGTCTGGAGGAGACCTTGATCGACGAGTGCTCGCAGCGAGTCGTTGACCCGAACCAGATAAGCCTCTTTGGTCGGGTAACGTTCGTCGAGTGCCGGACGCGGGTCGCCGGTCTGCTGACGTTGAGCGCGTGTGAGCGCGAAGAGAATCCACGAACCCTGCAGCGGCACCAGTTCGCTGGGTACACCCGCGATGGCCGGGCGAAACACCCACCCCGTGCACGTGCCAAGAGGCACGCTGATATCAGGCATGCGGATGCCGCCGAGGTCATTGCCGTCCGCATCGACCTGCGGCACGAGCAGCGGCAGTTCGGCGCCTTCGCCCGCGCCTTGCGGCAACTGAGGATTCCGCAGTCGCGGCCCTCCCGTGACGCTGCGCGGCGAGGGAATTCCGGGCAGGGACGGGAATCGCACCTCGGAAACGGGGACCAGTGTGCCGTCGCTCAGCTTGGGATAGACGCTGGCCGGCGGGGCTTTGTCCTCGGTGACCCAGCGATGCATCGCCAGACGCAAGACCCGCACCACGCGTTCGGCGCTGACAGGGTTGGCCGGCGGGGCGTCTTTTGACGAGGCCGTCGGCGGAAAGGAGGCCGGGCCGTGCTGTGTGCCGGCAAAGAAATAGGATCGGACGTTGTCGGGCAGCGGTACGTCCCGAGTTCCCTCGGGGTTGGTATGTGACAATGCGGCCACGCGTCCCGAGCCCCAGTATTCGGCCGCGGTGTTCAGGTAGAAGACCTTGGGCTTTTGCGTCACGCGAGGGTTGTCCTGGATCCCTTCCGAAATTCCGCTGATCGGATCGGTTTGCGCTGAATCCGTGAATGGAAAGGAGGATGTCTGGAATGCGGCCAGCGCCCGGGGGGTGGACCAGCGCCGATTGATGTCGAGACGGCCCGCTCCCGCAATGTGCGAGATGAGGCCATCCAGCACGAGGCGGTCATGCTCGTCGGTATTGAAACCCAGATAGACGAACTCTCGCAAGAGTCGGCCGCATTGCGAAGAGCCGAAGGCATAGACGTGGCGAACCGGGGCCAGCGAGCCAGCGTCGTATTTCATCCATGACACGGCATCGCGGATCGCTGCCAGGCCGAGACCCGCCACAGGCGGATTCTCCGCCAGGTAGGAGATTTCGTAAGTCCTGCTCGCCTCGAATTCGCTGTCCAGTGTTACTCGCTGGCCTTCGATCCGCCACTGGCCGCGAGGCAGTTCGTTGCCCGCGGAGTGCGCCATGTTGGCGCGAGCAATCAACCGGCTTTCGGGTCCCGATGCGTCGGCCGGCGGATAGTCGGCCAGGTCGGAGAGCAGAAACTGTTTGGTTGTCTTGTCCGGCGTAAATGTGGCCCGCACGATGCCTCGAATCGGCTGGCCATTCTTCTCCTTCGCTGCAGGCACCTCGATGCGCATCTGCCCGGCTTGGGCCGGCACGTCGAACTCCCAGCCGACCTGCATGATCGTGAAGCCGTGTTCGGTGACAAAGGGATTCAAGTCACTCTTGCCGCCCCGATTGGGAATCTCGAGCCAGGCGGCGCCGTGTTCGCGGTCAATCTGTTTGGGTTTCAGGATTCGCAGATCGGAGGAAAACTGAACCCTTCCGGCCTCGCTGGTCGGCGCCAGTTCGACATCCGCGATGATGCGATTGCGCGGATTCGCCGCGGCAATCTCAAAGTACATTCGTCCAGCGAGTTGTTCGTAGCCTGTGGTGCCGAGGTCCGATCGCTCGGTGATTACGACACGCACGACTTCGGCGCGAAGGCTGGACAATGCGGTCAGGCACAGGCAGATCAGAAGAAATCGGTGCATGGCAGGTGGCTACGTCCGACAGGAAGGCAGTGAAGGAAATGACACAGGTGATTTCGAACATGACCCGGAACGAAAACAGGGAGCTTGCGCCGGTCGGCATCAGTCTGCGGCCTGAATCGCGGCCATCACTTTCTCGCACAAGATGGCGGACGCGATCATGGACAGCTTCTTGCGCGCGGTCGGCTGCCCGTAGTAGCAGACAACCGGCAGCATCCATTCAAGCAGCGCGATGTAGTACGGAATGGGATTCGGGTCTCCGTTCACGAATTTCATCGCATACTGCCTCAACTTATGCGTCATCGCCAGGCTTCGGCGCATTGCCGGATTATCGAACTCCATCGCGAGAGGGACCTGCCCGAGCGGCCCTCCGCCGTAGAGGCGGTCCAGCAAACGCAGCATCTCAAGAAACTCTTCCGCCGTGTCCAGCGGCGTGAATTCGATGATGAAGATTGCTTCGAGCCTCGCGAAATCAGAAATCGCCGAGCGCGGACGCGTTTCGGAAAAGTCGATCAGGTACACATTCATCTCTTCATCGAGAAGGATGTTCTGCATGTTCAGATCGCCGTGGCAGATGGCGGCGCGATAGTCCATCGCCGTCTCGTATCGCCTGGGATATTCGTGCTTCAGGACCCGGTACGGGTTGAGGTGTTTCTGCCCTGTTTCTTCGACCGAGATGTGCGAATCATCCGACGAAATACCAAAGCACTTTTCCGCTTCGGCAAAGACGTGCGGGAAAAAAGTGCGTGTGGGGTCATGGTCGATAAACGGGTGGAGTGTCCGGCTCACGGATTGGCCGTACCAGGGATTGAGGATCTGCAGGAAGATCTTGTCGAACAGCGGTTCCAGCTTTTCGACGGGCCACGTTTCGAAATAATGCCGGAGCCATTTCAGGCGACTCTGTTCTCCTCCGATGCCCACGAAGTTGTACCGGATCGCTCCGACGTCGCCGAAGTACTCGGTGCCAAGCACCATGGCGCTGTTGTTGAAAATGTAGGGCATCGCGAATTGCCTGCACCGCTCCGATTCGCGGGCGATCAGCGCGTGCGAGCCGATCTTCAGCACGGTCGGATGCAGTTTCCGTCCCTCGCGGTCGTATGAAGCGACCTGGTAGGTGTGCGCCGTGTAGCCGCCTTGAAGTGTCTTGATTTCGAGCCGCCGCGCATCGCCATAGAGTCGCCTCGCGAGAAATGCCTTGTGCGGCGATGCCGACAGGTCCTCGTCGGATTCGACCTGGATGCGTCCCGACGCTGCGTCCTTGGTTTCGTCGGCCAGGAAAAGCCAAACGGCTGCTCCGGCCAGTTTCGTCTCGGCAGCGCACGCCGCAACGTTGCAGATGTTCTCGAGGGAAAGAGCCTGCCCGAGAAACTGCGCGAGTCGCGTCGAAGCCCCGATTTCAGGCAGCGTTTCCAGATCGAACGTGATTCCCGGGTGGCTCTGGGAAAAGGCGAGTTCTCGGTCTTCCGCCGCCAGGGGCTCTTCCGGCGGGCGCTGTTTCGATACATCGTTGATCAGGACGACCGAAAGCGACGGCGATTTCGGGCCGGCGGCGACGATGATGGCCCCCGTGATCTTGGGATTCGCGCCCACTTGGGTCGGGAGATTAGAGAGAATCTCGACCACCTCGGACAGTCCCATTTCTTCATGCGTTTCCAGACGCGCCATTGCATCCGGGCGAAAGCCGAACGTCAGAGCGCGGGATATGTACATGCCGGCTTGCTTCGGCTCGTGGGTTATCCGGAAGTCCGCGGGCAGGCTTGGATCGAAGAACGCAACGCCGGCGCAATTGCCTGTTGTGGCGAACAGTCCCTGCGGTGCCGTGGCGTAATCCATAGCATCGGCCGGGGCGCCAATACCGATCGAGTAACCCAGTTCGTCATAGCCGGCGATCCCGTCGCCGGGCCACAGCAGCGCGGGTTCGCGTTGATTCTCGAGCCATTGAAACTGTATCCCGCATTTGCCGACGGTCAGATTCCGGGCGGAGCAGGGGGACTGTTCGAGTCTCAGGATCTCGGCGTGAGCCTGCTCGTTGCTTTCGACGATCCGAAAAACGTTCTGCAGGCCGGCCATTTCCAGAATCTGCATTACTTCGACCGGCATTCGGGTCAAGAACAGCTTGCCCCCCCTGGAACTCAATTTCTTCATGGCCACCATCAGGGACCGGATTCCGCCGCTGGACATGTAGCGGCATTGGCCGAAGTCTATGACGAGGTGGCGGTGGCTTTCCAGCAGCGGAGCGACGGCCTGATCGAACTCCGCACTGCGGATCGCGTCGAATCGGCCCTCGATGGTGATGCGCGCGGCGGGGGGAGTTTGGTCGATGGAAATCATAATCATCTCTTGATCGTTTCACCGAATTCCCGGCGCGTGCGAAGGCGTGTCCTTGATGAAGACCCACGCACTTTTTCCGTCGCCGCTCGAGAGCATCGTAATATCGACGTCCACGTACCTGCCCGGAAGGACAAAACGAAAAGGAAATGTCACGCACAGGTTGTTTGACATGACGCCCTGCTGGAAGCGACCCGCGAATGCCTGCATGTTGGTGCACGGTGCCACTCAACGCATGGCATGGCGGCACAACTGTCTCGGCTGGTCAAGTCCGGTGGCTGTCGGCAAACCGAGGAGGTCAAGCGTGCTGAGAGTGTCGCATCCGCCATGCACAGGTTAAGGCAGCGGCTCGCTGTGATCGGCATTCTACTGAAACGGACTCGCGAAGACATAGGCTGGGGGGCTTGTGCGGATGTGCAGTAGTAAGAAATAGCTGATACCATTGTCGACGGAGTGCTCCGGAGACCCATTGATCTTCGGCGTTGCAGCAACAGGCAAGCCTCGGCGTCATGCCGGCGGAGATGCCCCGATGGTTTCCTTGAGGCAAGAATGAATCATCCCATCGCCATTCCCGTGTCTCGTCGAGACCTTCTGAAGAATTCGGTTGCGGTCATATCGGCGGCGGCGTGCAGTCGCGCGGCGCGTGGCGTCGCGGGAGCTGAGCCAGGAGTGTTGCCCCGCAGCATTCACCCGTATCCGAACAAGGTTGTGTGGGGTGAGGGGACGTTCCGCATCAGCAGACGAGTGACGCTCGCAGTGGGCCAGGATTTCGATCCGGGCGTCGTCGAGCTGATGTCGGACACCTGGAGACGGTTTACGCTTGGCGAAGCAGAACTGACCGTGGTGCGTGACGCATCATTGAAGAATGGGGAATTCGCACTGGCGGGGGCTCGGCCGCCGCAACGCGAGCCAAAGGCCGCCTACGCATTGTCGGCAGCTGCGTCGGGAATCGCGGCGAGTTCCCTCGATGCGGTCGGCTCCCGTCACGCATGGTTCACGCTGTTACAGTTGCTCGAGGCCGACGATGCACCGGACAGCGGCCTCACGTTCGCCGTGCAACACGCGGAGATTCAGGACTGGCCTGCCTTGAAGTTCCGCGGGCTGCACCTTTGCGTATTCCGCGAAACGCCCGCGCTTATGATCGAGAAGGCGATCCGGCTCGCGGCCTTCCTCAAATTCACGCACGTGGTGATCGAATTCTGGGGAATGCTGAAGCTCGAGTCGATGAAGGAATTGTCCTGGCCGGATGCCTTGCCGAAGTCGGATGCCGCCAGGCTTGTGGAAATCGCTCGCGGCATGGGGCTGGAAGTCATACCGATGTTCAACCTGTGGGGCCATGCGTCGGCCTGCCGCATCAAGCACGGCCGACATGTCGTATTGGACCAGAACCCTCGATTGGCGCCGCTGTTCGAGCCGGATGGTTGGACGTGGTGTCTTACGAATCCCCGCACGCAGGATCTACTGCGGCATGTGTGCGATGAATTAATCGATTTCGCAGGGCCGGGGCAGTACTTTCACATGGGCTGTGACGAGGCATATTCACACGCAACCTGCGATCGGTGCCGGCGCGCAGACCGAGTGCAGCTGTTCGTTGACCACGTGAACGAACTCGCCTCGTACGTCGCGAAGCGAGGGAGGCGCGCGATCATGTGGGGCGATGCCTTGCTCGAGCGCGCGAAATGGCCGTCCGGGTTCTCTGCCAACGGCACGCCGGCGTTGCCAACGCACTTGGCGATCGACCGCATCTCGCGCCGAATCGTAATCGCGGACTGGCACTACGACGTGAAAGGTGATGTGCCGACGCTCGCCCATTTCCGCGAGCAAGGTTTTGAAACGATCGCCTGTCCCTGGAACTCCGGGGAGAACATCCGCGCAATGGCCAAGGCCGCGGCGGCCAGCGGCAGTGCCGGTCTGCTCATGACGACCTGGCATCATCTGGCTCAGAGCATCCCGCTGCTGCATTTTACGGCCGCCTGCGTCTGGTCGGAGAATGGCAGTGCACTTGGCCTGAGGCAAGCGGAGGGTTCGCTCGCTCGCGCAGCCACGGCAACCCTGTTAAGAAAACTCGCGCCCGCCGATGGACACTTTGATCGTGCCGGCTGGAACCCGTTCGAATTGCCGGCGGAAGTGGATTGAAGAACATCTCGGCGGCCGTTTCCGGTCACGTCCGGCAGGCGTCCCTTCATCGCGACGAAGTGCGATGCCGGCGAGGATGGACGCTGCATTACGCGAGGAGCGGTCCATGTCAGCGCAGTCCCGCGACGTTGTCGGGTCGAGTGCAGTCGCTGCCCAGGTCGAGCCATTTGCGGCCGATACGGTGAATCTCATCCCAGTTGTCGGCCGAGCCGAGCAGCACATGAAGCACGCGGCGTTCGGTCCACCGGTTGAATTCCATGTCTTCGCAGAGCGCGGAGTAGTCGGCCCAGAAGTTCCGAATCCGTTTACCCTCAGGCACGAAGAACTGGCCCGCGGACCCGAAACTGTAGGCGTACTGCGAACCGGGCTTCCAGTAGGATGTCTGGGAATTGAGCCAGCCGATAGGCCAATGGTCCCAGAGTCCGGTGCCCCACCCGGCGCCGCCTTCCGCGCCCGGCGTCGAGTGGTCCATCAACTGGCTCTTGCCGGCCGGAAAACCACTGGCAGGTCCAAGTGCGGCGAAAAGCAGTTTCTCGCGAAACGGCAGCACCAAGGCATAGCCCTGCGATGCCGAGATGGCTGCCAACTCGGCATCGTTGCCGCCGCGCCGGACTTTGCCCTGGTCGTTCCAGAAAATGTCGTAGCGGCGATCGCTGTACAGGTCCATCACCGTGAGAGTCCGGAAATCGCCGTGCTCTGCGTCCTGCGAAAACAGGTCGCTGATGCCTGACCCCGCCGGGGCCACGCCGAAAAGCTCAACCGGCTGGGTGCTGTAGCCTGCTACCTTCGTCGGCATGAGGCTCTCGTAATACGCGCGGCGCAACACGAGCCCGTTGGGGTAGGCGAAATAGTCTTCTGTTCCGCGCAGGCGAGGCTCGGTGTCATCCTGCATGTTGACGCACAGGTAGGTCCAGCGGACCCAGACTCGCTGCGGTCCGCCCTCGATTACGTCCACGAAACTATTGCGCTCCTTGCGACCCAGATTGTTGAACAGTTCGGCGTCGCCGAGATTGCCCTCGAAGAACTGGTTGCACATCGCCGCACCGCTGGGCAATTCCAGAAGCGGGCAATAGCTCGCCTCATGGCTGAAGACGAACCGGTGCGAGTGAGCCTTCCAGTGGACGATGACGGCCTTCTTCGGGTTCATGTCGGCATGCGGCGGACTCGGAGTCAAGTCACCCGTGTAGCGGCCCGGCGAGTAGTCGCATACCTTGACCGCCGAGACTCCCGTCGTCGTCTGACCGGCCAACTCGGCCATCGTAATCGGCCGCGGCTTTTCGAATTCGGGGAGCGGGCCATCCTGGCAAACGGCCTGCTCCGAGTAAATCGCTGCGGCCATGAAAATGCAAAGCAGTACTGAATCAGCTCTGTTCATTTTGGCGTGCCTGTGTCATTGCTGCGGACGGGGGGAATGCGTTCCGCGGTTGTTCCGACACCTTGTTTCTCGGAAGTTTGTCGGCCGCTCAACCGGCCGCATCGATGACTCGATGGGGAAGGCAAGTCCTTGACCAATCGGAATCCGTCCTCGTGCGAAATAGCGGTCTTGTGATTCCGTATATCGCGATCGCCAGAATCGCGGCGAAATACCCGTCGATGGCATAGTGCCAGCCGAGGAAGACGCTGCCGGCCTGCACTATTAGCGAGTACACGACAAGCGTCAGAAACGCCGGCCGGGAGTGCCAGAGTGAAATCGTGTATAGCACGACGATCCCCACGTGCAGACTCGGGAACGCTGCGATTCCCTCGTAGTTGACGACTTTGTACTGCGCGGGGTCCGACAGCAATTCCTGATAGTGGATCCAAAGTTCCTGCTGCAGGCGATGAGCGGTCGGCGTGTCCAGCCCCGCGTATTGCGTCGGGTGGACGTATGCCGGCCCGAGGCTCGGCAGGCAGATCGCCAGGCTTCCTCCGATCATCCAAAGCAGGATGAAGCACGTGAAGAAATGCCGACGTGTCTCGGGAGACGGATGAATCAGGAAATAAACCAGCACCACGGGCGTCAGGAGGTACCAGACTGCATAGGACCAGTCGATGGTCCGGGCAAGCCAAGCGATGTCTCCCGCCGCAAGGCAGAGTTCGGACGGCGAATAGCCAAGGTGGACAATACGGTCGATTCGCTCGAGTTGACGGTCCCAGATCGCCGGGTTGAGCAAGGGTATTTCTTGTTTGAAGTGGCAGTAGATTGTCATGCAGATCTTGCAGGCGAGCAGTGAACGAATCACTTCGTGGATTCTGACAGGGTTCAGGAAGACGGCTGCAAAGGCGTTATGCAACTGCCGCAGGTTTTCAGAAAACGACCTTCTTTTCAGCAGCAATCCGTCGGCATACAGCAAGGTCGCCACACACAGAAAGCCGAAGCCGAAATAGGGGAGTTCATAACGAAAATCCAACAACACGTGCCAGTTGATCCGGGAGGCTCCGGCGCCGATGAGCAGCCCAGCGACGCCATAAAGCAGAAGCGGATAATCGAAAGGGAACACCCAACGAAAAGCATCGCCACAGTTGGTGGAAGCGCAGGCATCCGTCGATGGGAGTTCTTGGTCGCGGTGCATGTGTCGAGTTGATTCGAGCGTTGCGTGCTTGGCTTCTCATCGACTTGCGAGCGGCGTTCAATCGCTGCAAGGGCAGCGCCGATTGAACCTAAGGTGACGCTCGACGTTCCATCCGCAGTTTGACGGTCTTGATTTCAAAGGACTTCATGTCGAGTTGCAGAGAATTGTCGGTGACCGCGAGCGGAGTCCCCGGGTCCTCCATGAGGTTGACTTCTTCGGCAGCGCTGACATTGGCCGACATGCGAATCGTGGCGCGAGTGGGCGTGCCGGTGGTCTCGTAGATTCGCAGTACGGAAGCGTTATCGGGGCCCGCCTTCAGCGTGGTCATGACAACATTCGGCGCGGAAATCTGCAGCAATCCCCAGCGATTGGGCAGCACACCCGGATGGACGGCGACGGTGTGAGCCAGCAACGGATGGTTGAATTCGAGACCGTCGCGATAGACGCCGGATTGTTTCCAATCGCCCGTGTGCGGCACCAGCGCGTAATCGAAGGAGAGCTCCTTGCCCAGTTCGTACGCCGAGTCCGACGACATGCCCGGTTCGTATCCGCCCCCGTATCCGTAGGCCTGAATTCGCGTGCTTCGTGCCAGCGAAAGCAGCATGACTCCGTCCGCGACGTTGTTGCCCGGAAGGCCACGGTTGAGCACGGCGAGTCCTCGCTCCGCATTGCCGTAATCGACCCACGTCTGAGCGGGAAGTTCGATTCCGGCCGGTCGCTGGACGACGCCGAACGGGATCTCGTGGTGCGCTGCTCCGTCGCGGATCGTCGTGGGGAACAGCACGCGATAGCGGACGGATTTTTCATTGTTGAGTATACGCGTGTGGATATCGATCCTGCGCATTCCCGCATAGAGCCGGACAGTGGTCGAGAAAGTGTTCTGGCCGCCGAACGGATGCGCGACGGTGAACTCCGAAAAGACCTCACCGCGACGCACGACGCCGCGCGGGCCGATCTGATCGCTGCTGAACACCGCCTTTCCCGGCTGGGGTGCCGAGTGGGGCGTCTTGTTTGTGACGAAACCGGCTTCCAGGTTGTGATACAGCTCCCACACGTCGCCGCGATCCTCTTCGCGGGCCACCACGTTGCCAGGGTGGTCGAGGACGTTCCATTGCGCGGCTTTCACGGTCAGGTTCGTCATGGCTCCGGAGACCGGATCCATCTCGACGCGATAGAGTTCGTTTTCCAGGACCGGTTCGTCCTTCTGGACGGCGTTGTGCGCGGCGGGAGTTCGGAGGGGCAGGATGCGGTAGATCGAGTAGCCCATCGCCGGGATATCGCGAGCCGAGAAGGCTACATCGGCCTGCAGCAGATCGCCGCCGCCCGAGCGCACTTCCGAAACGATCTGGACCGGGGTCGGCTGGTTGTCCGGGCCGACAACGCCCAGGTCGGTAACGCCGCCGTCGGACAAGCCGACTCGTACGACTGCCACGTCGGATCGAGGCCAACTGAGCATGTTCCAGACAACCACCGGGATGCCTGCGCCCTGCGTGTCGATGGCGGATGCGGCAGTGCGAAGGCGGGTCTGCAGTTCGTCGCTTCCGAGACGCTGCGAAAAATCGTAGCCGCGGAGCGTGTCCTCATACACGGCGTCGGTCATCACGCCGGACATCAGGTCGTGCGCGTGGTTGAAGAGCGTTGGCTCCCAGGCCCGCCAGACGATGTCGTCGTCCGCCGGTTTACCGAGCCAACGCAGCAGAACTCCGGCCTTTTCGGCGGAAGTCAGCAGTCGCTCAACTTCGCGAGTTCGCTGTTTGAGTTCGATCCGGGTGCTGTACGTGCCCTGAAAGATCGGATTGAAGTCGCCTCGGACAACCGGGCGATCGGGGCGTCGGGCCACGAGCGCCTCGAAATCCGCCGGCACGCCGATGCGCAATTCGAAAGGAGTTCCGGGTTGCTTGTTGAACTGCTCGACGAGTACCGGCACGTGCGGTTCGGGCTCGCAGACGTCCGCGCCGGCCAGACCGACTCGCCCAAGGCCTTTCGAATACGGAGCGAGCGAGGCGAATCGCTGCTTGAAGAAATCCGAGAACGCGGGCAGTTGCGCGGGCGAGCCGTAGGTGACCGCGTAGCTCTGCGGCAGCCAGAACGTCGGAATCTGCGTTCCGTCGATCCCCTCCCAGATAAACTCGGACGGAGTGTTCGGATCCGGCACGCCTCGCTGCGTCCAGAAGGACTTGTATCCCCCCAGCTTCATCAATTGGGGCATCTGCGGATGGTGGCCGAACGTGTCGAGCTGCCAGCCCGCCGTCACATCCACGCCCAGCTTCCGTCGATAGTAGCCTTTGCCATACAGGACCTGACGGACGAACGATTCGCCGCTCGGCATGTTCACATCGGGCATCACGTCGGTTCCGCCGACAATGGCAAGGCGTCCCTCTTTGACGAACTGGAGGAACGCGGGTTCCTCTTCGGGATGACGTTCGAGAAATGGCTGGACGTAGCACGCTTGATCGAGCACAAAGCGGTAATTCGGGTGAGACTTCAGCAGCGCCATGGCGCGCAGGATATTGGACAGGCCCATGTCGAGATACGCTTCGCGCGTCTTGAAAACCGCACCTTCCCAGTGCGTGTGGGGAATGAAGTAGAAGATCTCTTTGGCCGCATCTGCCGCCGGCTCGGCGCTGATTGCATTGGGGCAATACAGGACTGCGGACAGGGCGAATAAGAAAAGAGCTCGGCGCGATATCCAGCGAACCAAGATGGCCGTCATGGGGCATTCTCCTTTCTCGAAGCTGCATCGGGTATTCGTCCCGCGAGCCGCAGAGCACGTTGATGCGTTTGCGTTCGCCGGGCAAATCAGTGTAGCAGTCGGGAATGGAGAATGTTACAGAGAAGGAGACCGGAGACCGGAGACCGGAGTCCGGAGTCCGGAGGCTGGAGCATGACAATGACCGATCTGTCGTCCGCAGTTGGGCGGCACGGGTGGTTCGTCCACCCGTGTGTCGCTTTCGGACGGTAAGCGAACACGGTTCTTTCTGACGTAAATGCACAATTTCACACGTTGGGGCTTTGCTCCCGAAACGCGTGCAATAGGGATGATGCAAATATCGAAGAGCGGCAGGTTCGAACACGGTTGAACAAGCCACCCGTGCCAGCCAGATATGTTGGTCGATTATCGCCCGCGAGATGATGCGAATAGGAGGATCCCCGGAGCAGCGCCTAACCGCGGCTGACCCAACCCGCATCCCGCGTCGTATCACGCTGCCCGACGATTTGACGAGGCTTCCGCGGGCGAGCCTGGTTCGAATTCGGCAAGCCGCTGCCAGTGCGCAGACGGCATATTCATGGCCAGCTTCAGTGCACCGACCGCGCCGGCGAATACCGAGTCGTAGACCTTGGTGACGTTGCCTCCGCCGAGGGGGCGCAGCCCTTCTTCGATCATGGTATCGAGCCCCTTGAGCTGGCTCCCGCCGCCGCCGAGAAGAACGTGGTTGAGCATCGGGCGCTGGAACTCGGGATCGAACCGGGCCACGACTTCGCGTATGCCCTGGATGATCGGCCCGGCAATCGTCTTGCAGGCGTGCTTGAGCGGTTCCGTCACGTCCACTTGAGTCGGGACGCCGTGCACAGGCAAAGTCACGAGGGCGATTTCGTTGACATCGTGCACAAATCCGTGCTTTTCCTTGATTTCTCGCGCCATATTCAAGGAGACCTGCACTTCGGGGTGCGCTGCCTTCAGCGCCTTGAGGAAGCACTCGTCAATGGTGTCGCCTCCCATCGGCAGCGTCACCTGATCCTCTTCGGTCGGATAGCTGCCGTAGATGGGGCATATGTCGATCGTGCCCGCGCCTATATCCACGACCAGCGTTTCGGTGAGGCGATTCATGCTGTAGGCGACGGTGAACGGCTCCGCGACGATCACGGCCGCATCGAAGTGCCCCTGGATGGCTTCCATGATGACGGCTTTGCTCTCGGCGTTTGCCCGAGACGGGGCGCCGACGACTCCGTAGACCGTTGATCCGTGCGGCAGTCCGAGCGACGACAATGCGTGTTGAACCAGCAGTCTTGCGGCTTCGCGCCGTTTGGACGCATCGACGTCGGAGACCCCGGCGTCCGCGCTCTTGAGGTATTTGAGCGTGCCGCGCTCAAAGGGGCGTACCACTTCCAGGGCGAGGCGTTGCCGGACGATGTCCTGTCCGAACACCACATCGCGACCAAGCATGGCCCGGGCCACGTGATCCTTCGGCCAGCCGACCGATGTGTGGAACGTTTCCCGTCTGCCGTTCGAGGCAACCACCGAGGTCTTGAACGAGCCGAAATCCATGCCGACAAAAACTTCCTTACCGCTCATGATCTGCGTCCTTGATCTGCACTCGCTGAGTGCGAATCGGGTCCCCCGGGGCCCGAGGTGTACATTTCGCTGTTTAGATTCCGCTGGCTGCGGAGGACTCGGCTGCGGGTTTCCGCAGATCTTGGCGCAACCGCAGGTTTTCTTCAAACAGTGTTTCCAGAATCGCGGACTCCTGCGATCTCTGTCGCAGCTCCTCCGACTGCCGCTGGTCGCCGAACGTCGGTCCCAGGAGCGAAGCGGCGGCGAATTGAGAATCGGCGAAGTCGGCGATCGTTGTAGCGCGAGCGGGAACTGTTTCGGATGCGGAAGTCGGCGAGTGCCCGGACGGCGCAGCCGCAAGGTAGGTCCCGGAGGGACCGGCAAGTTCGACGTGAATCGTCGCATCACGCCGCAGACCGGACGTCCGAAATGCAATGGCCAGCCCTAATGCGGCAATGCTCGTTACCAACGAAATCGACAACAGCAGGTGCGGTATCGGCGAGTTTCTTTCCTCGACTCGCGCAAGATCGCGAGGTGGACCCGCAACCTGCGGTTCTTCGCGAGTTGCTTCGCTGTGCGGAAGTGGCGGAGATTCGCTGACGTAGCTTGCTGCCCGGATTTCGCCGCGCCAGTCGGGCCGATCCACGTCCTTGCCGGGAGTCCAGAAACTTCGGAGCGGCTTCGAGTCCAGTCCTTCAGGCAACGGCTGCGCCGGATACAACACCGGCGGCTGCCGTTCGGCTGAATCCGGGTTCGTCTGCGTTGGCGCATCCGGCGATGGGTCGCCGGTGCGAAGTTCGTTGTCAACCACCGCATCCGTGCCGCTCGACTCGCGTCGCGAAGCCAAATCGAGTTCCGAGCTTCGAGTGCCACGCAACAGGAGTATCTTGGGGCCGGCGGTATCCGCGTCATCTCCGACCGCGGCCGCACACAATCCGAGAGCAATCGCCAGTACGACGCGATAAGCGTGCGTCCCGATTGCGGGGGCGGCGGAGCGTTTGTTGCGTATCATGAGGGGCATTTCGACATGGTTCCTGTTATCGATACGCCACCTGACTGGCGGGGCCCGCGGACGGAGGAAGTTGGGCGACCGCGCTCGATGCCGCTGACGCCTGCCCCGCGGATGACGTGCGTTGAATCACGTCGCGCAACTGGCAGATCCGCTGTCGGGCTGAACCGGCATCCTGAGCGCTGGCAAGATCCAGCTGGCAACTTGCCGCTTCCGTTTGACCTTCCAGGAGCAGCGCAAAAGCCAGATTGACGCGAGCCTGCGACTCGGGCAAACCGGCCTGGCTGAATTCATGCAGGGCTTCGTCCGCGCGCCCGGTGCGGGCCATGAGCAGGCCCAGGTTGTTGTGGGCGCGCGCGAGGTTTGGTTTCAGACCGAGGGCGGTTCGCAGACTTTTCTCTGCTTCACCCCAGTTGCGTTGCGCATAGGAACTGTAGCCGAGGTCGCAGTGGATCTCGGCGTTCTCGGGCGCTCGCGACACCGCTTCCAGGTAGAACTGGCGTGCCATCGCCGGATCGTTCTTTCGGTCGTAGAGCAAGGCGACACGGTGATAGATGTCGGCGCGGTTCGGGTCGTGTGCCAGCGATTCCTGATAGGCCGCCAGCGCGCCGTCGATGTCGCCGCGCAGTTCGGCACTCCGCGCGAATGCGACCTTGATGTCGACTTTCTGGCGTTTATCGAGATCGACAGCTTCGAGTGTCGAAGCCGCCTGACGCTTCTCGGGGCCCATCCAACTCGGCTGCAATGTCCTCAACGGCTGGCAACCGGACGGTACCAGCGCCAGCCCGCTCAGGAGGACAATCGCCAGCCGCGCTCGATGGTCGGGGTGCACGAGGTCACCGCCTTTTGAGTTTGAGTATTGGAGGTTCTTGGCAGAGCCCCGAAAACGCCTGAGCTCGCCATATCGGCGTTCAGTTTTGGCTTCTTTCCGGTCGCGTTGTCAGCGGGCGCCACCCGACGAGAAACTCGAACTCATGCCGCCGCCGGCTCCCATGGACCCTGCCGTGCCTCGCCCGCTGATGGATGAGCTTCCTCGGGAGTTAGTCTCCGTCGCCTGGTTCTTATGGATCTCTTCCGATTCACGGCCGGTCAAACTCGAGAATTCGCCCTGTCCGACCACCACCAAGTCGGGAGATGCGGTGACATTGAGCCGTTTGAGTTCCTTGAGCACGTTTTCCCGCCGTGCTGCGTCCAACTGGGGATTGCCGGGACTCTTTTCGATTACGATCGGCGATTCCGTCACGCTAAGGCACTGGGCCAACTTGAGGACCTGTGCCTGGCCTCGGGGCTTAAGTCGTTCAGCTTCTTTTCCGGGACCGTCGAAAAAGTCGTACTGATACAGCACGCGCTGGCGGGCGATGCCGTTCATCACGTGCGCCTGATAATAGGATCGAATTGCGTCGCCGAATGGACGCTCGATGAAGAACTCGGGAAATCCCCAGTACAAAGCCTGCTGGTTCGCCTTGAACCGCGCGATGCGCCCGCGGCCCACCGGTCCGCAAGCCTGCGGATTATAGGTTTGGCCGCTGGCACTGTCGGCGAAGACATGTTCAGAGGTTCCGCTCAAGTCCGTCAACGGGCTTGGTTCCAGTTCTTCAGCTTGTGCGGCAGCGGTCTCGGAGATGCCCGGAGCCACCAGTGCCGTCGGCGGTTCCTCTTCCGCGACCAATCCCTGAGTGAGCATCAGGCCCCCGGCAAGCGAGCACGCAAACAGGCTCCGAGGAAACCTGCGAACGGTTGAGAGCACAAACGAGTTGAACCGGTAGAGGAGCATATTCGGCTCTTGTTATTGCGATAATCCGGTCGGTCCATAGACGTTCTGCTGTTCCATCTGCATCTGCGATTGGCAGCTGAATGGGTTGTCCCATTGTCCGGTGGACCGATGTGGTTGGCCCGTGCGTCCCTCGATCCGGTTCAGCAGATAAAACTCCAGATCGTTCGGCTCCATGACTTCCTGGCCCGGCAACTGCAGGCATTCCCCGGCGTTGATCGGACTGATCAAGTACGGGGTTACCGCGACAAGCAGTTCCTGTTCGAGAACCTGATGCCGAGTGTTGCTGAACAGCGGTCCCAGGTAAGGAAGATCTCCCAACAGCGGAATGCGGGCGGTGCTACCGTCCGTTGAGCGGTCCAGCAATCCGGCGATGGCCAGCGTTTGACCTTCGCGGAGTTCGACGGTCGTGGAGGCGTTGCGTGTCCTGACGCCCGGAATGGGGTCGCCATTGACAATGAGCGTCACGGCCAGAGACTGGTCGATCGTGCTGACTTCGGGTTCGACGTGCAGCCGAATCAGGCCATCGTCCTGGAGATACGGAATAAATGCGAGTTGCACACCGAAGGGCTTGAACTCGACGCTGTTGTTGCCGGCACCGCCTCCCATTTGAGCGACGGGAACCGGAAACTCTCCGCCGGACTGGAAGCGGGCCACGTGCCCATTCAACGTGACGAGATTCGGTTCCGCCAGGACGGTCGCGACGTTGTTCTGCCGCAGCGCCTGCATTACGACTGCGAAACTGCCGCCGTTGAAGACCCCGACCAGATTGCCGCCCGTCAGCCCGGCCAGTCCGTCGAGCACATCCAATGGGTTGTTCCCGGTGGGAAGAGACGCCAGAGAGTTGTTGCCGACCTTGGGAGCGATGATGTCCGCGCCGATCTGCCGTAACGCCGTGCGGTTGACTTCGGCGATCTGCACTTTCAACAGAACCTGATGGACGCCCGGCACCTTCAGAAGGTTAATAATCTGGGCAGCAGCCACGGCGGCCTGTGCGGAAGGACGCCCGCCTTCCTCGTACATTGTGCCGGACATGCCGTTCGGCTGGTTTTCACCACTTGTGTCGGGTTGGTCGCTGGGAGAAGTGTCAGGCAGATTGGTGTCCGTTGCTGCTTGCGGATCCGGATTCGATGCCTGCTGGCCGGTGCCGGCAGGCTCGCCGATGGTCGGACGACTCCGACCCTGCTGGGAAACGGACCGCTGCGGAACTTGAACCGAAGAAAGGTAGGCGCGGATCGTGCTCAGGATCTGGTGCACCTGTGCGTCGCTTCTGGCTTCGCCCTCGACGACCAAGTGTTCGCGAATCTGGCCGAGCTTGATGAACGCATCTGGAAAGATCTGCTTGAGCTGCGCCCGAAGAAAGTCGAGGTCGTAAACGACGTGAATCTCGAAGGAGTAGTTCTGACCGCTGGTCGTGACAATCATCAGGTCGGTGACGCCTGCCCGCCGTCCGGTCAACCGAATCATGCGCGGATCGGGCAGGATCTCGAAATCGACGACCGTCGGATCTCCGACCGCGATCACGGCCGTGCCACGCTCACGGGCAATCGGCTCCTTGGTGGTCAACAACCTGCCCTGGCCGACAACTACTTCAAGCGCGGCGTCGTTGCCTTTCAGCGAATCGAGAAACTCGGCAACCGGTTTCTTTTCGTCTTCGGTCGGTTGGGTCCGCCACTGCTGTCCGGCCCCGGACCCTTCCGCCGGGCGTGAGGCCAAAGTGGGAACGACCGGGACCGCTGGCTGCAAACCGGCGATCACCCGAGGGGCGGCTTCCTGGGCCGCGGCAAATCCCCATGCCAGGCTGATAGCGACAGCTGCCAGCAGGCCAGTTGCACGGACACGACAGTTGAGTTCTTTTGACACTGCCAGGCCGCTCATTCCTTGTGTGCTATCCAACGTCGGTTCAATTGGGGTGTGCGGGGGGGCTCAATTGCGTTTGAAGGTCCAACGGTCCGTTCGGCTTCGTCTCGCTGCCTGCCATTTCCTCGTGGTGTCCAAGCGGCCTGACAAAAAGTTCATTCCTCAGTTCGGGCAGGCCGACTTGCATTGCTCGCCGGCGGGTTTCATCGCGCGACGTGTTTCGACTCCGGGCTCTGCCCGCTTCATCGCAATAACCGTGCTAATCGGAATAACCGATACAGTCGTTCTATCGGACTCCGATGCCGGAAAAATCAAGTCGGACTTTGCGGTGAGGAGAGAATGACAACTCTCGCTTCGATCAAAACTCATTTTGCAGTCGAGACTTGGGTCTGGGAAATCGGAAATGCGACGCCTGAGATGTGGTGACGTCCGCTGTGGGGGGGGCCGTCGCCAGCGGTTCGTAAATCCTCGCCCAGTCTGATTGGATCGAGTTCAATCACCAGGCCGGAGCGGCAACCCTGGCGCGGGAATCGGCACATGCCAACGCGCTGAAACAACTCAGACGGCCGGGAATCGGGGGTGTGCCGTCGATCAAATTCCACTCGCAGCGGGTAATTATCCGAGTTGGTGTAAGGATAATACCCACATTCAAACGATGTATTTTCCCATGTTGTTGGGCGTGGATTAGCAACATCATATTAAGTAATTGAGGGCAGTCATTTCGCGATTAAGTTCTTTCTTGCGCCACAACAATCTAGCAGTGCGCCGGCATGCGGGAATTCACTGTCTGATTGTGCAGCAGGTCGCTTGGTGCATCTGGATTGTGTGCGGGGAGACCGGAGCGGCAGTCGCACGGATTGGGCGCCACGACTGGTTTGCAGATCGGAGAAAAGGAGGCTCCGTGCATTTAAGGAACCAACGCTTTGGCATTGGCCGACGTACTCCTGATTAGTTCCGATCAGCAACTCGCGGATTTGGTCGCGACCGCCGTGGGCTCGGTCTCCGAGTGCGTTTTGTCACACGGGACAGCGACCGGATTGGCGGGCGGTTCGGAGCCAATTGACCGGCATTTTTCGCTGGTCATAGTTCATCACACGGCGTGCGTCACGAAAGCCTGCGTCAATCGCATTTTGGAGATCGCCTCGAGACCGCAGAACTCAAGAATGTCGGTTGTTATCATTTCTGACAGTGAATCTGCGGCCGATGTTGAAATGTGGATCGACGCGGGGGCCGCGGATATTCTCTGGCGTCCGTTGGATCTTGGGCGGCTGTCGTTTCTGGTGGATTCATTAACGCTACGGGTGCGCGAAGGTTGGCCATGTGCGGCGGACGACTCCTGGCTGACTGTCGAAGGTCAGCCGCCGTTCTGTTGCGAGTCGGAAGGGATGCGAGGGCTTCTGGATCAGGTGAGGCGTCTTGCAAACCGTGACTGCAACATACTGATCGGCGGCGAGACGGGCACGGGCAAGACGCATTTGGCCGGCGTGATTCACGGACTCTCGAGTCGTGCTTCGGATCCATTCTTGGCGGTGAATTGCGCGGCGATTCCGGCGGACCTCGTCGAGAGTGAGTTGTTCGGGCATCGGCGAGGGGCGTTCACCAGCGCCAATCAGGACCAGCAGGGCAAACTCCAGGTAGTGGGATCGGGTTCGTTGTTGCTCGATGAAATCGATACGCTGCCCTGGGGTACTCAAGCCAAGTTGCTGCATGTGGTCGAAGGGCGGTCGTACGTGCCGGTCGGTGGCAGCCAGTCGCTGACGTTCCAGGGGCGGTTCCTGGCGGCCAGCAACCAGTCGCTGGAGCAACTGGTCAGCCAGAATCGTTTTCGCGCGGATTTGTTCTTTCGGCTGAACGTCCTGGAACTTGAGATTCCTCCCTTGCGCGAACGGCGGAGCGACGTACGATTGCTCGCCGAGCGCTATCTGACGGAGTCTGCCAGACGTTTCGGCCGCTCGGTTCAGTATCTGACCAACGCAGCGATCGAGAAGTTGGAGCAACACTCTTGGCCAGGCAACGTGCGTGAGCTGTACAACGTTCTCGAGAGATTGATGGCGTATTTTGATCAGCCTGAGATTGGGCTGACTGAACTCTGCAGGGTGTGGGGTGGTCGTCTGAGGTCGGCGCACTGGGGGGGGGCGGCTGACGAGGTCCACGTTGACGCGGCCTGCGTCACGGTCACGGCGTCTCCGGCGCTGCCGCGCGAAGCCACGCTCTCGAATGTCTCTCGCGATGCCGCAGAGCGAGCCAGACTCGTAGATCTGTTGCGGCAGTACGGACAGAACCGGACAAGCGTTGCGCGGGCGCTGGGAATCAGTCGCACGGCACTCTACAAGAAGCTCGAGAAGCACGGACTGGTTCGGCGGGTGTTGCCCGAGTCATCCTAGTATCGGACATCTCGGTTCACCACGTTCCAGCAGCGTGGCTTCTGCGATATTCCGGGCAGCGTCGTTGCGCTCCCGGGTTCTATCTTTCCAACCCGGCGGTTTTCACTTCGTCGCCACGACGTCAAGACGAGTGTGCATTGCAGGGGATCAGGGGCCCGCGTGTCGTCTCTCGGTGAAGTCGCCCGTCTGGCACAGGTTCGTTGGGCGGCAATCGGATCGCGAGCGGCGCGGCCTGCTGTTTGCTTTCTCAGGGTTGGCAATACACGGTTGACAGGCGCCAACCTTGAGGTTTGCACCATGTGTGCGGTTGGTTGTCACTCCCCCCCTGAAATGCGATCGACTTGTAACCGATGTGCGGGATTCGTTCGGCGTTGCAACGGTGTTCAAAGTGGACGACGGAGGGAAAACTAGACTAACTGACTTTAGTTTGCTACTGGCGTGTGCCTGCTGCGCGGTTTCGGCATGCTGGTTGCAGTTACTCGATGCCCCGTGGCGAGTGTAAACCGCTCGTAGTGAGCTTCTGGGTTCAGCAAAATGGGAGAAGGTGCAATGACTCGACTGATTCAGAGACTGTGGCGGGAAGAAGACGGGGCGACCGCGCTGGAATACGCAATCCTGGTTGTGTTGATCGCCATTGTTATGTCCGTCGGGGCAGCGGTTTTCGGTGGGGCCCTCAGCAATCTGTTTTCGCAAGCCGGGACATCGGTATCCAATTCGGGACCGGGTGCGATTGCCTCGCCGGCCGTTACCGCTCCCAGTGGCGGTTGATTGTTTCGTAGCGGTCCGCTGTGAGGTGGCAGATGGCGGATCGGTTTCAACCGCGAAATTCTCGGAGCAGGGAAGATCCGAATGGTCCGGCAGCAGTGGCCCTCTCGACGTTCTCGAAGCGAGCGTCGAGAGGGATTCTCTTTAAATGGATGTTGGTTTGGTAGCTCCTGAGGACGTCCAACAGGTGAGTTCCATGGGACTGACGTTAATACCGAGCGTTGTGGTTGTCGCGACGGTGCTCATTGCCATGATGACGGATGTGCGCAGCCTTCAGGTGCGGAATTGGCTGACAATACCCGTGCTGGCCGGTGGTTTGGTCTACCACGGCTTTACGTCAGGTGTTGACGGCCTGGTGGCGAGTTGCGCCAGTGTCGCGTTAGTGTTCATCATTCTTGTAATGCCCTTCGCGTTGGGTGCAATCGGTGCGGGCGACGTCAAGCTTGTCGCTGCAATCACGGCATGGCTGGGGGTGAGTGCTTCTTTCACCGTCGCATCGATCGGGTTCTTCATCACCGGCATCTACGCGCTATTTGTCTTGATGATCCAGAAGCGGCTGGCCACCTCCTGGGTGACGTTCAAGGTGTCGATTCTGAGGCTGCAGATGTTGGCTCGTCACATTGCCGTTGATAACGAATACGAGAGTGTTCGCGGGATGGCCCAGACGCGTGCTGGTCGGGCGAGGCTGATTCCGTTCAGCGCAATGCTGGGATGTGCCGTACTCATTCTGTTCGTCTGGCAGTTCTGCAAGGCCTGATCGCGAACGCGAAGGGGCTGGGGTATGAGTTTACGAACCATTCTCGTTCTGGTGCTGGCGATCTTGTGCGGCACATCGGCGGCCGTTGGGGTCAAGTTTCTGGTCAGCCGACCTAAAGGTGCGGCTCCGACCGTGAAGACGGTGCCTGTCGTTGTCGCATCTGTTGAGATCCCGCGAGGGACCCAATTGAAACCGGGAATGTTCCACATGCTGGAGTGGCCGGAGGAATACTTGCCGGCAGGCGCATTGACGGACTGCAACAAGGTAACTGACTGCGTGGCGGTCACCGCGATGGTTATCGGCGAACCGGTGCTCCAGTCCAGGATTTCGGCAACCGGTCTGGGGCTTCCGGCGCTGATTCGTCCGGGCATGCGGGCCTATACGATTCTCACGCCCAGCGCCTCGAGCGGGGTCGCCGGTTTTGTGCATCCGGGGAATCGAGTCGATGTCCTGCTGACCGTGGGTGGCAGGGGGCAGGCGTCGGAAGCCGACGGGACATGGACGCTGCTTCAGAACGTGGAGGTGCTGGCGGCTGATCAGCGTCTGGATCAGGCGGATCCGAAGAAGGGGGAGCAGCAGCTCCGATCCGTGACGCTGCTGGTGACGCCCGACATGGCAACGAAACTGACGCTCGCGCATTCGATGGGAACGCTGCAACTGACGCTGCGGAACGATACCGACATCGCGATTGCTCGAACAAATCCGGTGACGATGCGGGACATTCGGTTTCTTCAGGAGGCGGTTCGTGGAGGCGAGGGGGGCGGATTGTTGGCGTCGGTAGGGCGGAAGGCCGTGGAGTTCCTGAAGGACACAAAACTCGCGCAGGAGGAGGCGAAGAAAGCTGAGCAAGAGAAGTCCGCGGAAGTTCTGGTTCCGGCGGGGGCGGCCGGCAATTCCACAGGCATTGTCTGTCTGCGCGGGACGAGTATGAGCGTTGTGCGAATGGAAAAACGCAGGTGAGTTTCGTGCGCGCGGGAGAGGGTGATTTGCCGTATGGGGATCGGTGCCATGCTCTGGAAGTCGAAAAACCAGAGACCAGTTGCAGAATCGCCGGAAGCTCGTATGCTCCCCGCGGACGTTGCCGGAGCGGCGGCCGCGGTGGTGACAGAAGAGCCTCGCGGTGTCGTGGAAGAGGCCGAGGGATCGTCCCTGTCCGGTATGGAAGCGGACCAGGAAACCGAATTCCAGATGGTGAAATCCGAGGTTCATCATCAGGTCATCGAGAGAATCGATCATTCGACGATCGGATCGATGAACGAGGGTGAACTGCGCAGCGAAATCCGCCGGATTTCGGAAGATATCCTGCAGGTGCGGTCCGATCTGTTGAACGCCCGGGAGCGCGATCGGCTGATCGAGGAGATCATCGACGAGACGTTCGGACTGGGGCCGCTCGAACCCCTGTTTCGCGACGCGACGATCACAGACATCCTGATCAACGGGGCGAATACGGTCTATGTCGAACGTCGCGGCCGGCTGCAATTGACCAAGGTCAAGTTCGCCAACGAAGAGCATCTGCTGAAGATCGTCCAGCGAATCGTCAGCGCGGTGGGACGCCGCGTCGACGAAACCTGTCCGATGGTGGATGCCCGTCTGGCGGACGGAAGCCGCGTCAATGCGATTATCAAGCCGCTGGCGATCGACGGGACGCTGGTATCCATCCGCCGTTTCGGATCGCAGCCGCTGAAGGCCAAGGATCTGATCGCCAATGCTTCGATAACGGAGCCGATGCTGAAGTTCCTGATGGCCTGTGTGCGTGGGCGGCTCAACATGCTGATCTCCGGGGGCACGGGCAGCGGCAAGACGACGCTGCTGAACGTGATGTCGGGCTTCATTCCGAACGACGAACGCGTCGCCACCATCGAGGACGCGGCCGAACTGCAGTTGCAGCAGCCGCACGTGATTCGCATGGAGACGCGTCCACCGAACATTGAAGGGTCCGGAGAGGTGGTGACTCGCGACCTCGTGCGGAACTGTCTGCGAATGCGGCCGGATCGGATCATCGTGGGCGAGTGCCGCGGGGCAGAAGCTCTGGACATGCTTCAGGCCATGAACACCGGGCACGACGGGAGCTTGACCACGGTCCACGCCAACACTCCCCGCGATGCGGTCAGCCGCCTCGAAATGATGGTCGGCATGGCCGGTTTCGAACTGCCGGTCTGGACGATCCGTCGCCAGATCGCTTCCGCCATCAACATCGTCGTGCAGACCGTTCGGCTGACGGGAGGGCTGCGCAAGGTCGTCAAAATCTCCGAAATCACGGGCATGGAAGGGGATGTCCTTTCCATGCACGATATCTTTGTGTTCCACCAGACCGGGTTGAATGAAAGCCGCGTGGCTGAAGGCTATTTCGCAACGACCGGCGTTCGGCCGCAATGCCTCGAGCGCCTGTCCACTGCGGGTATCCCTTTGTCGCCGGAGATGTTCGCGGAACGCATCATGACTGTTTGAGCCTGCGAAAGGAATTTTTGATTTCGCGACGGATTTGAGGAAGCGTGCGTGTTCGGGATCATCATCACCATCGTCGCTTTTCTGGCCGGGTTCCTGGTCGTTTTCGGGGCCAACCTCGTCGTCGGCGATCTATTCATGCAGGAGCGTGAGCGGATGCGGAAACGGCTTGAGGCCCAGGCCATCGAACGAAATCGCGAACGGGCGCGAAGTGCGATTTCGCACCGGGGTCTGAGCCAGTTGGCGGCCGAGGCGTTCGAGGAGACGGCCGACAAGACGAGCTGGTATGACAGGCTGAACGAGATGATCGTCCAGTCCGGCGTCAATTGCACCGTGCGCAAGCTGCTGACCCTATCCGGCGCATGCGCCGTGTTCTTTGGACTGATCGGCGGATTGCTTCTGCGCAGCGTGATTATCGGCCTGCCCATCGGTTTGATCGCTTCGGCTGTCCCCATCATGTACATCCGTTTCCGGCGGGGGCAACGCCTCGAGCAGTTGCGTTCGCAGTTGCCCGACTCGCTGGAACTGATGAGTCGCACGTTGCGGGCCGGCGAGACGATGGCACAGGCTCTGCTCGCTGTGGCGACGGAATTCAAGGCACCGATCGCTCTGGAGTTCGGCTATTGCTACGAGCAGCAGAACCTGGGGTTGAGTCTGGATGTGGCGCTTCGCGACTTGGCAAAGCGAACCGGATTGCTCGAAATCCAGATCTTCGTTCTGGGCCTGCTCGTGCATCGCAAATCGGGTGGCAACCTGACGGAATTGCTCGACAACCTGTCATCGATTGTCCGGGAACGGTTCAAGATCCGTGGGAAGATCCGCGCGATGACGGCCGAGGGGCGGTTTCAGGCCGGCGCGCTGCTCGTCCTCCCGCTTGTCGCGTTCGCCGGATTGGTCCTGGTGAATCGTCCTTACGCATTGAAGCTGCTGGATCATCCCACGCTGATTGCAGTCAGCGTGATTTCCATGCTCTTTGGGGCTTTTTGGGTCCGAAAGATCGTGAATTTCGATTTTTGAAGTTTGGATGGGGTTCGTGTTGTGGATGGCCAGGCCGTACTTCTGACGTGCGGAATTCTCTCGCTCTTCAGCGTACTGGCTATCGTCGTCCTGGTGGTTGCCAAACCGTCCGCGGATTCGCGGTCAGCCGGTTTGAGTGTGCAGACAGCCTCGACGCGAAAGGGCGTCGGCAGCGGCAGCGGACGAAAAGTGGCTGGGGGCCACAGCAGTTCATCCAGCGGAACCGCCTTGCGGCTCGTGCAGGCCGGGCTTTACCGCCGCAATGCGATGGCGGTGTTCGTCGCCGTGAAGTTCGGACTTGCTCTGATCCCGATGTGTGTGGGCGTCATGGCGGGTGTGATGGGATGGGTCACACTGATGCAGGGATGTTTCGCCGGGGTGGTCCTCGGACTCCTGGGAACGATTATGCCAAGCCTGTGGCTTGATTCGGTCAAACGCGGAAGGCAAATGAAGCTGCGGCGTTCGCTGCCCGATGCTCTGGACGTGATCGTGGTTTGCATCGAAGCGGGACTGAGCATGCAAGCATCCATTGCCCGTGTTGCCCGCGAACTGCGAAGCGCTCATCCGATGCTGGCAGCGGAATTGCTGATCGTGGAGCGGGAAATACAACTCGGGTGCACCGCCGGACAAGCTCTTCGTCGCTTCGCGGACCGGTTTGATCTCGAAGAGTTGCGCAGCCTTGCCTCCGTGATACTGAACGCGGAAAAGTTCGGCGCGAGCATCGCGACGGCGCTCCGCATTCATTCCGAGTCGCTCCGCCTCAAGCGGTTTCAGCGGGCCGAGGAGAAGGCACAAACGGCATCGGCGAAGCTCTTGTTTCCCACGATTGTCTTCATATTTCCGGCGCTTTACGTCGTTCTGTTGGGGCCGGCCGTATTTGATCTCATGAAGTTCATGAAGCAGATGAAGATGTGAGGTTCTGAGTTCGGGATGTATGGATTATCCGAAGATAACCGGCCGTTGCCATGGCAGCGGCACCAGACAACTAAGAAGGTGTTTCGGAATTCACTCTCCCCTTGGG
>CAIPEB010000319.1 GCA_903863885.1 uncultured Planctomycetaceae bacterium
GGATTGGTTGACCCGGCTGCCATTCTGCACGTCCAGAAAACGTCTGAGCAGCTTCGCCTTGGATACAACACCTCCAACTACACCAGCTTCACCACAAACAGCGGTGGCGACCTGACCATCACTCCCAGCGGGGGCAACTTGACCATCGCGACCGCAGACGTCGACCTCGCTTCCGACAAAGCCTATTACCTGGGAGCCCCTGGCACGGACGGAACGTGGCGGATCGTGCGCAGCGGCAACCACCTGCTGATGCAGCGCCGCGAGGCGGGCAGCTACGTGACCAAGACCACGATCACGGCGTAAGAGGGCAGCATGGGGATTAGTGTCGATAATCTGCAGATCAATGACGCGGTCGTGTACGACGCGGAAGTGGCCGCTACCTCCGCGATCAACTGGAACACGGGCAACCGCCAGAAGTTCACGACCAGCGGCGACGTGACGTTCACCTTCACGAATCCCGCCGGGCCCACGAACTGCCAGTTGAAACTCAGTTACGGCGGCACGCACACCCCCACGTTTCCGGCGATCAAGTGGGCCGGCGGCACGGAGCCGACGTGGACCAAGACCAGCGGCAAAACCGACATCGTCACGCTGTATTTCGACGGCACGGCCTGGTGGGGCAGTGCCGTGCTGAACTTCACCACGTAGCTCGAGACCCGGTATGGCGACCATTATTGACCGACGCGATCTCGGCTGGTGCTACGACCTGCGGGTGCAGTATGCGGACGGCACGCAGTCGGTGCTGACCTTCCCGCAACAACCCGCAGACCTTCAGGCGGCGGCCGATGCGGGCGAGGCTATGTACGTGGAGTTCCAGCAGAAGCAGGCGGTCGCGCGGGCGGCGGCGGCCGCTCGCAATCTCCCCGTGGACGAACCGGGCCCGGCTAACCCGTAACGCAGAGGACGAAGCAGCATGGCAACAAAATACGCGGTGGCGTCCGGCAACTGGAGCAGCACGGCTACGTGGTCCGACTCCGACGGCGGGGCGGGCGGCGCAGCCGTCCCGGTCAACCTGGATGTGGTGGTGATCTCCGCCGGCGTGACCGTGACGTTCGATGTGGATCAGTCGTCCTTCGCCAACGGCCTCAACGGCCTGACGATTCGCGGCGGCGTCACTCCGGGCATGCTGCGGTTCAAGTGGGACGCGGACGGCACGTATTATCTGAAAGTCAGGTCGTCACCTTACACGATCAGCGGTACGACCAGCACCAATCGCGGACGCTTGCTGGCCAACGGCACGGGCACCTGGGGCGACACGACGCCCCTGCCTTTCGGCTGTAAGGCGATCATCGACCTGACCGGCACGGCGACGCCCGCCAAGATCGATGCGTCCAACCTGGACATCCAGTTGTACTGCACGCAGCCCACGCGCAAGTACGTGACCTTGTACGGGACGAAGTTTGCGGTGACCGGCGTGGATCCCGCTACAGGCTACCTGACCACAGCCAGTGCGCATGGCTGGGCCGCCAACACGGTCGTCGCGCTGCGGTCGTCGGGCACGGTGCCGCAACCGTTGGTGGCGGACGTGCCCTACAAGATCGACACGGCCCTGACCA
>CAIPEB010000320.1 GCA_903863885.1 uncultured Planctomycetaceae bacterium
CACGTAGCCGCGTCTCGGAGAGACGCGGCTACGTGGGCCCACCCCGTGAACGGTTACGCAGGGAGCGGTAATTGCCGACAATCTCGGTTACCGTGATTTCTGCCGCCCCCACCGTGTGAGGTCTCGGTTATATAACGGATTACCAACGGCGGGAAAGTCGAACGAGCGTTAGACATCATTACCGGGCCAATGCCATGTTCCCTGGACTCCCTTCAACTGCCCCACTCCACAGCGAGAAGCTTCTCCAGACACTCGTGGCCTTGTCACCGGCCGGTGTGTACCTGACCGATGCGTGTGGAGACTGCACTTACGCGAACGCCCGGTGGTGTGAAATGGCGGGCCTCGAGTTGTCGGAAGTTCTGGGCCGGGGCTGGGTGCGAGGCATCCATCCGGAAGACCGTGAAATAATCTCGCAACGTTGGTATCGGGCGACGCTGTTGGGGGACGAATGGCGACTCGAATACAGGATGCAGACCCCGCAAGGTCACACCACCTGGGTATTGGGATTGGCCAAAGCTATTCGCGATGACCGGGGGCAAATCGCCGGTTACCTGGGTGTCAACGTAGATATCACGGAACGCAAGCGGGCTGACGAGAGATTGAGGTCGGTCCTGGAGTCGGCGCCAGATGCCATGGTACTGGTCAACGGAGAGGGCCGCGTTCTTTTCGTCAACTCCCGGACGGAAACGGTCTTCGGATTCAGCCGGGAAGAACTGTTAGGCCAACCGGTGGAAATCCTGATGCCCGAGCGATTCCGCAACCGGCATAAGGCGCAACGGGCCGACTATCATAGCGCTCCCTCGGTTCGACTGATGGGCGAACGGTCGGAACTGCTCGGCCGCCGCAAGGATGGTTCTGAGTTTGTCGCGGAGATCGCTTTGAGCCCCATCAGGGACGACGAGGGGATTTCCGTCGTGGCAGCAATTCGTGACGTCACTCAACGCAAGCAGATGGAAGAGACCCTGAGAAAGAGCGAAGAGCGATTTGACCTTGCTGTGCGTGGAACCGATGCCGGAATCTGGGACTGGGATCTGCTGACCGACGAAGTCTACTTTTCGCCGCGCTGGAAGAGCATCTTGGGATACGAGGAGAACGAGATCAGGAACCATTTCAGCGAATGGGAAACACGACTCCATCCTGATGATCGAGAACGTGCGTTGGCTACGGTTCGGGATTACCTTGACGGCAGATCATTCGAGTACGAACTGGAGCATCGTCTGCAGCATAAGGATGGATCGTACCGCTGGATTCTCGCCCGTGGCGCCGTCGTGCGAGACCCGTCAGGACGAGCTTATCGGATGGCAGGTTCACACCTGGATATCACGGAACGAAAGCGTTCCGAGCAGTTGATGTTGCGGAGGGAGGGAGAACTTGTCGCAGCCCAGCGGGTGCAGGAGCGGATCTTGCCACGTTCGGCCCCCTGCGTCCCCGGCTACGAAATCGCCGGGACGCTCCTGCCTGCGGAGTTCGCTGCCGGAGATTACTATGACTACCTTTCCATGCCGGACGGTACGCTGGGAATCGTCGTGGGGGACGTCAGCGGGCACAGCGTCAGTGCTTCCTTGCTCATGGCGGCAACGAGCGCCCACTTGCGGTCATTCGTGGTGGATCATTCGGATATCGGGGAGATAGTGCGGCATGTCAATGCTCTCCTGTGTCAGGAGACGGAGGAAGCCAAGTTCGTCACTTTGGTGTTCGTACAGATCGACTTGGTGTCCCGCACGCTGAAATACCTGAATCTGGCGCATCCGTCGGGCTACGTACTCGGGCAGTCCGGTGAACCGAGGTCGGTACTCCGAAGCGGCGCTCTCCCGCTCGCGATCACGCCCGACCTGAAACTGCCCGAGATCAGTCTCATCAAGCTTGAACCCAACGACATTGTTCTGCTTGCCACTGACGGAATCCTGGAAGCCGAATCCCCGGAGGGCACGCCGTTTGGCACGGAACAAATGCTTGCAGTCGTCCAAGCCAATCGCCAGCGCCGAGCAAGTGAAATTGTCCAAAGCATCCAGCAGGCCGTCTTAGATTTCACCGGACGGAGAAAACCGCAGGACGATTTGACTGCTGTCGTAATCAAGGTCGGGGCGAATTGACCTTGGTGCCGAAGCTGGATCTCCTTGATCACACAACGTCAGTCCCATTGTCTGCGAGCCTCGTACCGTCCCTGGCGATGTCAATTGCGAATCTCGTTGATCATCGTCTGTTTGCTCCACGTTCGTCGGGCCACCGACTGATCGGAAACACCGGTTCGATATCCTCATGTTTCGGATCACGGTTCGAAGTCAAGCTCCACCCCCAGAGGGTTGGCCGGATCCATGTCAATCGGAGGCCAGATCGCGACTCCTTGTTTCTGTTCGGCAATCTGGCGGCGGTCGTTGCCGATCCAGCCGATCTCATTCGAATTGAGATCCAGCCAGAGAGTCAGCCGCCGGCGCTCATCGGCCGAGAGTATCACTTCCTTGTGATAGTCCTTGGTGGCCAGCGACTTCATGATCCCCGAGGCTCTCGCCCCGAATCGCCCGGGGGTGGTCCGCGAGCCCCCGACGCCCAGCAACATCATGCTGTCGTACTCGCTGGGATAACTGAATGCGCGATCGAACCGCGCCAGCGACCCGTAGGACATATCCGGCGCGCCGGTATGCTCGGCGTGGCACGCCACACACTTCGGGTCGAAGACTGGCCGTTTGACCAATTCAATATAATTGAACGGCAACGCCCCGCTCGTTACCTCGGGAACGATCTTCGACGGAGCGCGGCGCAGCGCGGCCGGCACCCGCGGCAGGCCGGCTGATGCGTGCCACCTGTTCTCATGGCATCCCTGGCAGACCATTCGCTCGCCCGGATGGACATAGGTCGCCGACCGCATCGAGTGGACCGCCAGGCCTTCTCCATCCAGGAGTTGAAAATACAGCGTCTTGCCAACAGGTGCCTCGCAATAGACGCTGCCGTCGGCCTCGACAGGAACGACGCCGAGAGCCATCCGGCCGGGCGAGTCCGTCGCGAAGCCGATCTGGCTGACGCTCGGTATGCTGAATTCCAGGTCGAACATTTGCGGGATGAGCTGCACGATGCGCAGCCACTTGATCCGCGTCCCGGCCGGCAACCGTCCCGTGGCATCCGTGTCATAGACATTCATCACGGCCAGCGACGCGCGGCGGTGATCCGGCAGCGAATCGCGAACTCCTTGCCACGTCATCACCGGAAGCACCGGAGGCATCTCCCTCGATCGAAGCGGCTGCGGGTCGCGCACTTTGTGCGGCCCGGGGCCGGGATCGTAGAGCACTTCGCGGTTCCCGAAGCGATCCAGCAGGTATAGCCCATTGAAGAAATTGCACAGGTAGAAATTTTCGGATATCGGCCACGGCGTGCCGTACGCATGCACCGCCTCCGGTTCGACCTCCGGAAAGAAGTACTCGGGGGTGATCCGCTTGACCTGCGACATACGACCGTCGTCGACCACGCGGGGATCGATCAGCACCAGGCTCCCCGAAAAGCCCTCGTGGTGCCCAACCGCAGCGGCCACATATTTTCCTGAGCCGGGCACGGCGCGAAAGCCGATCTCCACGTCGGGCCGCAACTGGCGTCCGTAGACAAACGACTTGCGGCCGTACTGTTCGGGCTGGGCGTCGTCGGTCATCGCAGAATGGGGAAGGGGATAGTTGCCGTGCAGATTCCTCGGATCGCGCCCGTCCGGATAACATTCCCACAGGTGATGCGCTGAGCCCCAGTGCCGGTCGACGTAATCCCAGCGCGTATAAACAATCTTGCCTTCATGGCTCATGCTGGGTTGCCATTCGTTGGTCTCGTGGAAGCTCAAGGGAACAATGTCCGAGCCGTCCGGTTCCATCGAGTAGAGCGTGTAGGTCTTCGATTCCGGAGTGAGCACACACCGTCCCACCCCGCAGCGCCGAGTCGACGTGAATGCGATCCGTCCCGAGGGCAGGAGGCAAGGGTCAAAGTCATCGGACGGCCCGTCGGTCAATTGCACCAGGTGCCGATGACTCAGATCGAGCGCGAAAAGCCGCCAGATATCGGTATCGGTTGTGGCGGCGAAGAGCAGTTGCCTGGCGTCATAGCTGAGCTCCAGCCCGGAGAACTTTCCTGTAAGCTCCTTGCCGCACCAAGGCCCGGAACTCACTTTGACCTGATCGAGCGGCTTGACCAGTTCAGGCTGGGTCTTGAAACTCCTGATGATCAGCGGTCCTCCGCCCCGGCTGTGCCCGGGCCAAACCGCCCGGGCCTGTTCGATGATCCTTGCCTCGCCCGGTTGCTCCAGCATGCAGGCGATGGCATCGAAGTCTAAGAGCGGATTGGCCATCGCGACCTCCCGCCGCAACCGGCAGGCTCGATCGAAAACGGTCCGCCGCGTCTCCTCGGCCGATTCGGCAGCTTGCGCACTGCGGATCGCGGCCAACTCGGCGTCCAGCGCCTCCTGTCGCTTCGGCTCGAACCATTGTCGCTCCCTGCCATACTCCATCAGCGCGGCGGTCCTTCGCACGACAATATCCAGAGGGTCCCGGTCTTCGGGCCAGACAATCGCCTGGCGGTCCAGCGACTCCGCGGCGAGCCGCTCGCGCCATTCCGGCCGCGCGACCTTGGCTCGCTTGATCTGGTCGGCTAGTTCTCGGAACTCATCGTCCCGGACGTGCTCCAGTGATCTTTGTGCCGCAGCGGGCGTTCCGTAGATTGCAGAGCACGCCGCGACCGTCATGAGCCCCGTGATTCGAATCCAGTTCATCGGCCAGATCCTCCCCTTGAGGACTCGTCCGCGGATCCCCGCCATCCCAGAGTCTGACTCTTGAAATTGGCGGGTTGGGCGAAAATTCGCCCTCCTTCCACTGCGAGTCTTGCCCCGGTGCAGCGATTGTACCGCCGTGATGGAGCCGATGCAGCCCTCGCGAGCGGATAGCCAGCGAGACAGGCCCAGGCAAAAGAACGTAGATGAAGACATGGCGCTGCTCGCCCCACTCGCTCCTGCCGCCGGACCGAGAACTCAAACGGGTCCTCAATCGCTTGAAAGTAGTAGGCTGCGACTCGGATGCGGGGAGGCTCCGCAGGCGAGCAGGGATCGGGCGCCGAGGGGAGGAAGAAGCGAAGGACCATCAGTGCAAATACTCTCTGTCTGGGCTGCGTCGGTGGTGGGAAATATTGAGAGTGGTCTCAGTTTACGCAAGATGTTAGGTTGGTCGTTGACGTCTTGCGTCTTCTCTCCGACCGCTGACGACGGGGATCGAAGAATCGAGTGGTAAAACGCTGCAATTTGCAGTGTCGATCGAAGGCATGATGAAAGCCTATTCGGTCAGGTGGCGCCCCAAAACAGACAACGAGGAAGAAACCTTTGGCAGAAGGGGGACCCCGGAAAGCTAAACACAACACCTCGGTCAGCCAATTGCGCTGAGAGCCGACACGAAAAACCGATTGCATAGCAAGAGATAACCCGCGGCTGATGTTCGCCGTTCTTGGTTGCCCGTGACAAAGAGTCCGTGCGACCGTAAAGGTCGAAAATCGCAGTTCAAGTAAACACCGTGCAGGAGGCGTGCCCACCGCACATTAGCCAGCACACAGTGAGGTACCGGACCATGGCGCAGACTGTTGTGTCGGTCTACCGACGAAGTCGACTTACGTCACTCCTGGCCTTGGTGCTTGTCCTGGCCTTCCCTTGCCTGGTTGCCAGCGGGGCAGGAGGCCTTTGCGTTGTCATGGCAATTGATGAGCGTTCGGGATTGCCCGGAATTGCCATCAACGCCGAGAGTTTCAAAATCCTGATGACTCGGGCGGATGGCAATGCCGACCTGCAAGACCTCCGTCGCGACGCGATTAGTCCGCGCCTGATAATCGACACCCTGGAACACGGTGTGAACGTCGGTTCCGACGATACCTTGGTGTTCTACTACGCGGGTCACGGTGCCACCGACGAGACGAGAGGCCATTTCTTGGCAACGTCTGGCGGAGACTTGCTGCGATGCGAACTTCGCCGAGCAGTTCTTCGCCACAATCCGAAACTAGCGGTCATTATCACCGACTGCTGCAGTAGCCGGGCCCGATTTTCTGAACCTGGGGAGGGCGCGGCACAACTCGATGAGCCGACATCCGAGTCTGCCGAGATCATGAGATCCCTTTTTCACGATCATGAAGGTCTCGTCGACATCACGGGGGCAACCTATGTCCCGAAGTACAAGACCGGCGAGTACGGTTGGTACAGGCAGAACGGCGGTATCTTCACCCAGGCGCTGTACCAGATTCTCGAGCGGCCGACGCTCGTTGATCTCGACATCAACGGAGATCAATTCGTGTGCTGGCATGAAGTGATGTGTGCCCTGCAATCTTGTACGCGCGAAGGATACAGCGAATTGCGCCGAATGCGCAACGACGGCCGAATGGCGCAAGACATTCGCGAGAAGCTCGAACAGCAGATGAATCAGACGCCACAGGCATTTCATCTTGCACGCCCCTTGCGAGGTTCGAATACCGCAGAGAACTACTGCGGAGGTCTGGGCGTGTTCTTTCGCATGGTTCCCCGAGGTCGAGCATATGGCGCACGTCTGACGAGTCCGCCCTTGCTGGGTACCCAGGCCGAACGGCTCGGACTGGAGCCCGGAGACACCGTCGTTTCGCTGGATGATTACGTGTTTCAACAACCGATCGATCTGTCACTGCACGTCAACAAGACCGAAATGGTGTTCGAGAACATACGGACAGGCCGCTTGACCACGTGCCACGCGGATGTGGGAACTTGGATCGTTCCGGATTACAGAGCGAGCAATTTGGAAGTGTGCTACTTGCTGGTCACCGACGGTGAACGACTCGGCGCACGAATCACACGACCTCCTCGCAAGGGCTCTCCCCTAGATACGATTGGTCTCGAATTGGGCGATATGATCATCGAACTCGATGGCGATCCAATTCGGTCGCATCGGGATGTTGTAAGTCATTTTGGAACAACCACGTTGAGGTTCGTGAATGTGCGGACTGGTGAGATCAAGTCGGCGACTGTCGTTTTGAAGAACGACCGCGATGGGCAGGTACTGACTCCCGACGAGTAACAGTTACTGAACGGGCCCGGACGTCGCCCGCCTGCTCGCCATCCGCCCGTCATTCACTTGTGCGACAATACCCCTTGGCTGCGTCTCATCGCACTGCGAGCAATCCGATTGCTTTCGAGCGCCTCGCGATGCGAAAACTCGACAATCAAGCAGTGCCGCCTGCGGTGCCGAGATGCTCAGGTGCCCACACATCGCACAATTCTCAGTGTTCTTGCGGCTTTCAAATAGTAGTCCACGTGCCACCGGCGAAAAAAAGATGAGTTGAGCCACGAAGCCGCGTCTCTCCGAGACGCGGTACGTGGGCACAACCGCGGACCCACTCTGTCGACCTGCAAATGTAGTGAAGCTCGTGCCTGATCAATCGTCGCTCCCAGAAAGTGTCTTGAAATGTCTGATTAAAGAAGAAAACGCAACGACCACCTTTGCGGAGTTCGCTTTCCTATTCCTGGGCATTCACCTGGACGAGTCTCCGCATTCGGATGGGGCCTCTAATGGGCGAACAAGCGACGCAAGAGTTCCTGCAAAGCCCGCCTGCAGCCGGATTTCTCGGCACGGACAAGGCGACGGGAACGACCGGTGCAGCGGTGTTCGTCGTCCGCACAAGCCAGTCACGCTAGAATGCCTACGGTGTCGAATGAAGCACGACGGGTAAACCGGAACACGGGAAAGGTGGCCATCCCATGAACGCGAGACAAAGTCTGCAGTGTCTGTCGCTGGCGGTCTGCTGTCTGCTGATCACTTCCTGCCACGACTCCAAACAACCCCTTTCCGACCCCCTGAAATCCAAGGCCGATCCGCAATTGGTCGGGGTGTGGAGGTACCGGGACGACTCCGGCGAAACCACCTACTATCACATTGGCAGCGTGGGGGACAAACTCCCGACATCGGTGCTGCATGTAACGGGCATCACGCACATGCCCGGCGGCAAGCTGACCCAGTGCGAGTTTCTGGTGTTTCCCACGACAATCGGCGAGGGTACGTACCTGAATTGCTTTGAAGGCAAGGAGGGGCAGATCAAGCAACTCGAAGAGAAGGGATGGAATTCCGGCACGGTGAATGAATACACCTTTATGAAATACCGGATCGACGGGGAGATCAAGACGTTGAAGTGGGTCGACGGTGACGCCAAGACGCGTTTCGTGAAAGCAGGCAAGATCAAAGGAGCATCGGAAAAGGACGCGGACGGGAATTCGTACATCGTGTTCAACGATACCACCGAGAACCTCGTGAAGCTCCTGTCGGAGTCCAGCGGCGAGTTGTTTTCCAAGGACGAATTGCGGCTGGAACGGATGAAATAGACCGCTGTGCGTGGAAAACAGCACCGAAATCGGGTCCGAGGCCCGTTCCGGCGATTTAATCCGCAGCATCAATGAACTGTGACGCGGAAATAGGCCGGCATAGAGGTGCGACCGAGGTCGTTTCGAGGCAGACTGTCGATTGGGAGCCCGAAACCGCTCGAAAAACGTCCGGAATCGCCCAGAACGAAGTAAGGCGGAGCTTGCCCGATTTTGGTGAGCGTTCAGCCGTTGGCGGCATCGTCATGGTTGGATTGGTGGTGCCATGGGCCAGAGCTTTCTTTGCCTGCAGACATTGACCGAGGGGCGCTGCGTGTCACCGCCATTCAGTCCCTGTGAACCCCTGGGAGCTTATTGATGCTCGCCGTTGTCCTGGCCCTCAAACTCCCGACAATCCTGATCCTTGCCTGGGCATTCTCTCGCCCGGAGGAAACGATCTGCCCGGGTCGGCGATACTGGGCTGTCCTCGCCATTGCCGTCGTTCATATCCTTCTCGCACTGCTGTCCCTGACCGGCGAGAAGTCGAGCCTCTCGGAGATGTTCGTAGCCTTTCCGCTGATCTGGTCGGTGCTGTTCCGTGACCGAATTCTCGGAATGTTCGCCCGCCCGGTGTCGGTATGGTGGATGGCCACGGCAATCTGCCTCTTACTCTGGTTCGAGGAGACTTGGGTCATCGTGGATCATGACAGCCCTCCCTGGCGGCACTACGTCCATTACTTTGGTTTTTATCTTGGGATGACGGCCACGATCCTCTGGCTCTATGGCCGCTACCGGTACACAGTTCTTCAGACGTTCGTGGTCGGAGGACTCTGGGGCGTGCTCATCGAACAACAATTCGCCGGGCCGAAGATGCTCTTCTCCGGGGCGGTCGTCCAGGCGATTGGCTTCGGGCTGTACATCTTCCCCGTCTATGGACTGTACCTTGCGGCACCCCGGCTGTTGTTCTTCGGAGAATTCAGCCGGTCGAACCGAACCAGCCGCTGGCAAAGCATTGGTCTATTTCTGGTGATCGCCGTGCTGCCGCTGGCGACGTGGCTGCTCTGGTCGGCGATTCTCCAGGCGTTCGGATTTGACCGCACTGGCATACCTTGAACGGGCTGTCTGTGTAAATAGACACGGCGTGCCCTTGCCGCCATCCGTTCGGCAGACCGTGTTTCCCGTAAGGGTCGGAATGCCACCGGATGGAAAAGAAAAGGAGCCGCCCTCAGGATGGATGCTGACAAGGTATCCACGTAGCACTCGCCGATGACTCACTCCAGGTGAGGCGAAATTTCAGTCCACGTTCCGCTTTTCGCCCGGTTTCCCCACGGTCACGTCTTCCGCTTTCCGGTTGTCTTCGGTTTTCTGGCCCGCTTACGCTTGAGAACGATCCCCGAATCATCCCCCAGGTGGACGAACAGCCTCCCTTTTAACCTATCGCCATCGAGCACCATCCAGCCACGCCCCTGAACAGCGTCCATCTCATCTTGGCCGTCCCAGGTGAACTCGACGGCACGCTTGCCGTCCCGTTCCACCAGTCGGTAGTCGATCTGACCCTGTACGTAGCCGAACTGGAAGTCGCCCGAGTATCTGGCGTCGAACTCAAAGTAGCCTCGAACCTCTTCGTCGATATATTTCCGGTCCCACCGTTCCATGGACTCGATGTACCAACATCCGACGAGCCAGTTCTCTGGCTTGCAGTCTGCCATGATAGAGTCTTCCTAATCGGGGAAGATTGTCTTGCCCGTCTGTTTCCGCAAGCAACACTTCTTGAACTTCTTGCCGCTTCCACACGGACATGGATCGTTGCGACCCGTCTTCCCAACTTCCGATGAATTCAGTTGATCGTCGTTCTCCTGCCCAATGAGCGGGCGGTGACCTGGAGCGGGTTCCCCCCATAGGGCAAACCAATGGACATAATCTTGAAGCAGTTGGGAATTCGGGTCGTTCGTACTGGCTTCCAACTGTCCGAGCGGCATTTCCCAGATTTCCTGATCGTCCTTGACCTTGCAGATCAATCCGTACTCCGACTTGGCTGAGGTTGCGTCGGCCAACCCGATAACCGAAATCCCGCGACCTCCTCGCAGTTGGAGGGCATGGCCCGAAAAAGTGGCCGGAAACGGAAAGGCGAGATGAGCCTGCAAGTACTCGCCGTATGTGTGCAGGGTTGCTTGCTCGACAACCGGAACGGCGTCATCAGTGGTGATACCCAATGCCGCCCGAATGCGATCCTGCTGGTCGTTTTGGTTAAGGGGCTTTGTCTGGATGGCGGTCGGTCGCTCGACCGGCAGCCCCTCGCCCAGATCGGGATCGAAGTCTTTCTGATCCATGCGGAGGAATCGAAAATCCAGGTCGTCCCGCTGGCACCGCTTTCGATAGACCGGATGAATCTGGTCGAGGGTGGCTGAGTTGAGCAGGATTCTACAGACGAGGTCCTTGTCGATACTGACGATGGTTCCGGCCCAGCCTCCCAAAGGCAGATCGGGATAATCGGGGTCAACGGTGCCGTACTTCACTCGCACTTGGTCGCCTACGGAGAACTCCCCATTTCCCCCCTTCAAACACCATTCCCCAATGGCGGAAAGTTGTTCTTGGCTTACGGACGCTTTCATCTGCGTCTCGAAGCAGCGTCGCAGCATGGCAACGTCGTCGGTTGAGAAAGACTCGCCGAACGATTTCCAGAGGCGTGCTTCCTCGACGGGCCCGTCGATCATCATTTGCCAAAATGTCTGGGCAAGTTGCCTGGCGACAGACACCCCGAACCTCGCTGCCGCCTCGCCGTTGATGAGCGGTGCGGCAGACCTCGGAAACAGCGATTGAAGTTCCGATTGTGGAATCGTCATGCAGGTCTCCGAATTGTTTCTCCGTCAGTTCCAGAACCAGAGATGGAATCACTTTTCAACTGCCGGTTGGGCTTCCCCCTCGGAACATCCAGTACTCCCAGCGGCGCCACGAACTTCCGCTTACCGATCTGTGCATCGCAGAGCAGCCCATACGTTTCGTCGATGGCAGCCAGTGTATCGTCGCGCCACCGAACGGTGTACATGCTTCTCCTTGTGGACTTCGGCAATCGTCTCCGCCCAGCCGCCCAGCGCATGTCGGGATATTCCTCGTCCTTGATACCGGGCTTCACCCGGACTTTGTCGCCGACATGAAACGTGGCGGGAACCGGGGGTTTCGTCTTCATTTTTGCCCTGGTGATTCCATCTCAGGAAGACCTCCGGTGCGATTTCCGCGGTTTAACTCACGACTGCGATTTCGCTCCAGCAACAATTTCCGAGACCGCTTCCGTTGCCCGCTCTTGAATCCTGGCACAGGTATCATCCGTCGAGTTCTTTCGTCAAGTCAGCTTGCCCTCGAATCGCTGAGGATGTCAGGGATTTGCGAGAGCAGTGGCCGGGGTAGGAGGTATCGTGCCATCGAGTTCACCCTCCGCGATCAGCCGCAGTTGCCCGCATATCGACGAGCCGAGCTTCCAGCGTCGCACGTTTGTGGAAGACCGTTTGGAAATAGTTTAGGATCGAACCGCGATTGCCCCAGATCCGAGTCGAGCTTGGAGCCCGAGATATCCGGACGTTCGACCACCACCAACGAGACGGTACCAGGCAGGAGGGGAAGCGATGCAGCGACGCGACTTTCTGGGAACCAACGCCCTGGCCTTGGCGGCTGGCACGTTTGCGGCAACAGACAAACTGGTGGCTGCCGAGTCTCAGTCGGCGGATCAGGCAAAACAGCCGAACCAGCTCGCCGCGGAGGTCCAGATGCAGTTCATGCGGCCTGAGCAACTGGAGGCTGCAGGCCGCAAGTTCCCGGTCGTGTACGTACCCTTCGGACTGATTGAATGGCATGGACGGCACCTGCCGCTGGGCAACGATGCAATCAAATCCCACGGCATCCTGGTCAAGTGTGCTGAGAGATTCGGCGGCGTGGTTTACCCGCCGGTTTACTTCCATGCTGGTTTTCGGCAAGAGCACCTTGTGCCTGTGCTGACCGATCTCTTCACGCGTTTGAAGCAGACGGGCTTCCGAGTGATCCTCGGCGTTTCCGGCCACAACGTCAAGGAACAGATCGAAATGATCGACAAGGCCCTGGCTCCGGTCATCGCCGACGGGACCATGGCTGGCCTTGGACTCTGGGAGATCACGTTGAGCCAGGGACCGGAATCGAATTCAGACCATGCCGCCAAGTGGGAAACGTCGAACATGATGTTCTTGTATCCCGAACTGGTGGATCTGACCGAATTGGGTGACGGTCCCTTGAATCTCGACATGAAGCCGCCATCGGGAATCGGCGGGCAAGATCCAAGGAAGCACGCATCCGCCAGGGTGGGTGAGCGGAATGTCGAACTTGCCGCCGATGCTTTGGGCCGAAAGGCCAAGGAATTGCTGGACTCATTGCCAGAGTCTCAGCGGTCTTTCAACCTCGAGGCGGTAAGTCCTGGTCACTGGTGGATGGTGTAGCGGGCGAGGCCCGCGGCATCGGACCGTGAACTCGCGAAAACATGCCGCTGTGGCGACCCTTGGAGAGATCTGATGCGAGTGAGTCGTCCTCTTCTTGTTGTTGTGGCACTGTTGTTCGCTCCGCAGCCATTCACGGCGGCCGCTGAGTTTCCCTTGAAGGTCGCCGCGAACGGCCGATATCTCGTGGATCAAACAGGCGATCCCTTCCTCGTGGTTGGAGACACGGCCTGGTCACTCATCGTGCAGTTGGACAACGACGATATTGACCGCTATCTGAGTGACCGTCAGAAGCGAGGCATCAACTCGATCATCGTGAATCTGATCGAACACAAGTTCTGCGCAAATGCCCCCAAGAATCGAGCTGGCCTCGCTCCGTTCCAGCGGATCGGCGACTTCTCGACTCCGAACCCGGACTACTTCGACTTTGCTCACGAAGTGATCAAGAAAGCCCACGAGAAAGGCATCGTCGTCTGGCTGTTTCCGGCCTATCTTGGCTGGGGCGGCAAGGACGAGGGATTCTTCCGGGAAATGAAAAGCAGCGGCAAGGCAAGTCTGCGTGGCTACGGCAGGTTCCTGGGCAGTCGATTCAAGGACCTGCCGAACATCGTGTGGGTCATGGGAGGTGACTACACGCCCGAGCCCGAGGATCAGTGGACGGTCAACGAAATCGCCGAGGGCATTCGCAAAGAAGATCCCACTCACCCGATGTCGGGTCACGGCTCTCCGGAGCATGCGGCCGTTGCAGCCTTCGGCGACCAGGACTGGCTCGCAATCAATGCGGTCTACAGTTATCAGAAGACGCTCTTTCAACCGGCGTTTGCTGAGTATCAACGTCGCCCGCACCGCCCGTTTCTCCTCATCGAGTCCACTTACGAGGGCGAACACGACTCGACACCCGATCAGATTCGTCGTCAGGCGTATTGGGCGATGCTCAGCGGAGCATGTGGTCAGTTCTTCGGGAACAACCCGATCTGGCACTTTGATGGTCCGGGGCTGTATTCCGTGAAGACGACTTGGCAGGAGGCTCTCAGCGGAACGGGTTCGCGGGACATGAGCAGGCTCCGGGATCTGTTCATCGGGCTGCCTTGGCACCGGCTCGAACCTGATTCGAACCATGAAATCCTGTCCGAGGGTTACGGCGACGGGATCACCACGGCGTTGACCGCACGAACGGCGGACAAACGGCTGTCACTCACCTACATCCCTTCAACCGGCACCGACTCCCGCGCGCTCACAGTGGATCTGGCTCAATTCTCCGGGCCGATCACGGCCCGTTTC
>CAIPEB010000321.1 GCA_903863885.1 uncultured Planctomycetaceae bacterium
AGATCATCGAGGCCCTCTCGTGTCAGTGTCCGGTCGTCTCGACCAGGGTAGGTGCAGAGGGTCTGGCTCTCACACCCGGCGAGCATTTTGTCGAAGTCTCAGAGGTCGCTCAGATGGCAACCGCGCTCGTCGCGCTCCTGCGCGAACCGACGCGATCCAGGAAAATCGCCGCGGCCGGATGCCGTCAAGTTCGGTCACTCTACAACTGGGACGGTCTTGCAGACAGACTCGACCGCGTCTGGCAAGAGTGCGCCGCCCGTGGTTCTGCAGCAGATGGCCCCCATGCCCGACATTCGTCGGTCGCCAAGCCCGCCAAGTGCCGGAGTTTCGGTTCCAAGGACACCCCAAGCGTCTGAACAAGCCAACACGTCCCCCGTCTCATCTTCGGAGCAATCGTAGTTGACCCGACTCCGGCCATTGCTGGTTTTTGGAACACGGCCAGAGGCAATCAAGATGGCGCCCGTGGTCCACGAGTGCCGACGCCGCGAGTGCGACGTGGAGCCGATCGTCTGCCTGACAGGACAACACCGGGAGATGCTGACCCAGGTCACGGACTTCTTCGGAATCTCTGCCGACGAAGACCTTGATCTGATGCGCCCCGACCAAACGCTCGCCTCGTTGACATCCCGCTGCTTGGAATCGCTTGATGCAGTGCTCGTTCGACGACAGCCGCACTGTGTTGTGGCCCAAGGCGATACCACGACGGTCATGGCTGCCGCACTGGGGGCATTCTATCGCGGCATCCCGTTCGTGCACGTTGAGGCGGGCTTGCGAACGGGGAATCTGATGGCCCCTTGGCCGGAAGAACTCAACCGACGCATCGCCGACATGGTAACTGCCCTGTACTGCGCCCCGACGCCGCGCGCTGAGCAAGCCCTGCTCAATGAGGGCGTGTTGCCGAGCAAGATTCGTATCACTGGAAACACCGTCGTCGATGCGCTGCTTTCGACCATGGATCGTCACCGCGCGAACGGCAACTCTTTCCGTGGGAAATACGCATTCCTGGGCGACCGCCCCGCGATACTGATTACGGGTCATCGGCGTGAAAGCTTCGGAGCGGGCTTCGACAATATGTGCCGAGCGATTGCTCTGCTGGCTGACCGATTCCGTCACTGCCATTTCGTTTATCCGGTTCACCTCAATCCCAATGTGCAGAAACCGGTCACGCGGATCCTCGGCGGACGAGCGAACATTCATCTGATTCCGCCGCTCCATTACCCGGAGTTCGTGTGGCTCATGGACCGTTGCCGGCTGATCCTGACCGACTCCGGCGGCGTCCAGGAAGAGGCACCGACGCTGCGCAAGCCCGTGCTCGTCATGCGTGATGTCACCGAGCGGCCCGAAGCCTTGGAGGCGGGCGCCGCTCGTCTCGTGGGAACTTCGACCGAAACGATTGCGGCCGCGGTAACAGCCCTGCTCACAAACGAGCGTGAATACGCAGCGTGCCAGATCGACACAAACCCCTATGGCGACGGCCGAGCCGCCGAACGTATTGTCCGATGGATGCTTGAGCAAGGCTGGCAAGCACAGCCTGCTGCCATCGCCAAAACGCGCAACTACCCAATCGCCTCGCAATGATTGTCTCAGGGAACCAAAGCAGAATGATCACCGGCCGTGATTTCCGGAATTCAGCAGTCAGCTTGGAGTATGATCGCGAGATGCTCGCGGCGGTTATGTATCGCACAGCGCGGCGGAACCAAGGCAGCATAAGCGGGGTACGAACGACTAAAGGGTCAGTTGATTTGCCCAATCCCTGCGTGCCGCACATCGGTTGCTG
>CAIPEB010000322.1 GCA_903863885.1 uncultured Planctomycetaceae bacterium
CAGGGCCGGCGCGCACTCTGCGGGCTCTTGGAAAAATAGGCAATTGCGCCATGGCGCTCAATAAGGTATACCGTCATCGTTGCGTTTCTTACCGACAGGGAGGGAGGAAAGACGAACGATGGCGAAGCCGCTGGACCTGGATATCGAGGACCTTGTTGGCCATTTCGAGACACTGGAGGATCCGCGCTCCGAGGTGAACTTGCTCCATCCGCTCAGCAGTGTGATCGTGATTGCGATCATGGCGATACTGGCTGGGGCGAACGGTCCAACCGCCATCGCACGATGGGCGAACGCCAAGGCCAAGCTGCTGCTTAAGCATCTCAAGCTGCCCCACGGCATTCCGCAGAAGGACGTCTTTCGACGGGTATTGGGAACAATGAAACCGGACGCCTTCCAGGCTTGCTTCAATTTGTGGATCACCGCCCTGCGCACCCGCGCCCAGCAACTCAGCGAGGTCGATCGGCCCACATTGGCCGTGGATGGAAAGACGGCCCGGCGGACTCATGACCGCAAGCAAAACCTCGGCGCTTTACATTCGGTAAGCGTATGGGCCAGCGAATATGGACTTTCCTTGGGGCAGGTAGCGACCGACGACAAATCCAACGAAATCACCGCGATTCCCAAGGTTCTTTCGCTCGTCGATCTGCGCGGAGCGATCGTGACCATCGACGCGATGGGGACTCAGCGCGCCATTGCCAAGCAGATCGTCGATGCGGAAGCAGATTTCGTTCTCGCGCTGAAGAAAAACCAGCGGGGCACACACAAGGCCGTGGCCGACTATATCCAGGAACAGATGTTAAACGACTTTCGCGGCATCGGTGCTCGTCGCATCGATACGACCGAAACGAAGCACGGCCGCACCGAGCATCGAACGTATGTTCAGATGCCTGTGCCGAGCAGCTTGCCCGGGTTGCATCTTTGGGCCGGGTTGCGCTCAATCGGCATTGCCATACTCTGGAGCATCCGCGACGGCAAAGAAACAAATGACATGCGGTACTTCATCAGCAGCCTGCCCGTAAAGGTCAAGCAGTTCGCCCATGCGGTGCGCAGCCACTGGAGCATCGAGAACAGTTGCCACTGGTGTTTGGACATGACTTATCGCGAGGACGAATTACGTGTGCGCGACGTCTGCCTTCGAGAGAACCTTGCCTGGCTGAATCGGCTTACATTGTCCTTGCTAAAGCAGCATCCGAGCAAAGACAGTATTGTCATGAAACGTCGCGCGTGCGGCTGGGACGACGACTTCATGCTCGAAGTGCTTACGGGAATGAGGGGTTAGTTGCCGCTGACCCTGCCGACCAAAGGACTCAGAACAGTCAAAAAACACGCACACATGCTTGCCGTCGGCAAGTACGATGCTGAACGTATCAATGTCTTTGCCGCCGTACTTGCCGTGATAGTGCGCAGCAAGTTGCCATTCCTGGCCGATTTGGCCGTATGTGTGTGTTAGCCAAGTGAATTCAGCGCAAGTCCCTTCAACATCCGTACGAGCACCCCGTACCACTATGGCGGCCTCAACGGTGCCTCCGGTTCCCCCCTCGAACGAAATGCCGTTGCGTGCTGCGCCTGCTTCTGTGGCACTCGTGGCCGATGGTGATCTAATTCCTTGTAGCCATCTCAACAGTCGCAATTTCATCCCCACAAATCTGCTATCAATTGCATAGGACTTTGGGCTGCAAACGTAACCATAGATACGAATTGGCCCGTTCGTGTTTTCGCGATGTCGCAAAGCCTCAGTTGACCGCTTTAAGCCACGAATCTAGTTGTTGTATCGCTTCTTCACTCGAAGGACGCTTAGCCGGATCCGGATCAGTGCAACGCTCCAAGAGCTCACCAATTTCACTCGGTACATTGTAACCGTCCAACGGTAATCGAAGCCCCCCCACTTGATTAGCTTTGGCGGCACGGAGCGCTCGGAAATCCCCCTCAAACGCATGTCGACCGGTTATCGCTTCCCAGAGAATCAACCCGAATGCATAGATATCGCAGGCTGGCGACAGCATCCAACCGTCGAACTGCTCTGGAGCCATGTACCGGGGCGTACCCGCAATTCGTCCGCAGGCTGTCAGGCGACCATCTGCGTCGCGACTGTCCAAGATAGCGAGTCCAAAGTCGATTATCTTCGGAATCCACGGGCATTTGTGTGATTCCGTCGGCAGTGTCTGAAGGATCACATTCTGAGGCGTTAGGTCGCAATGGATCACGTGGAGTTTGTGAATTGCCCGAATACCTTGCATGAGGGCATACCCCAACCAAGCAGTCTCCCTCAGCGTCAAACCTCCGTTCAAGCTATTTGCGAGTGTCTGCCCGCTGATAAACTCCATCACGAGATGGATTGTTCCACCATGATCATATCGATCGAGAAAGCGAACAACGTGCGGGCTGTCGATGCGTGCCAACGTGTGCCACTCTTGCACGATCAAACTGCTATGTAGATTTGATCGCAAGTGCTTGATGCAAACGTCCTGACCCGATTGAAGGTCGGTACCGGTGAAAACGTGGCTCATTCCTCCGTCTCGAAGCATGCGGTCGATTCTGTATCGACCTACACCTTCAGATAGCGGGGGAGTCGGGACGTAAGTCAGAGTTTCGGCGCTCGCTGGATCATTGGTCTCGTCCAGAATGATGATGAAAGCACGTCGTGGCTGGGAGAATCGGAGTGGTTTCGTCGACACGATCTGGCCGGTTTCGTCAATCACCGCCTCGATGACTTCGTGCATCTTGCAGGGTCCTTGAGTGATGTTCCGCCCATTGGTGCAATGATGACAAATGGGCGGAAAACTCCAGAATGACTACACGCGACGATTCGTAGCGTACGCAGCAACACAGAGACACGACAAATCGTAGCACGTCTTCGATTTCCTGTCACATTCGCTCGGAGAAGGCAAATTCGCCGAGCGATATTTTCGTCTGCAAATGGGCAGCCACACCGACCTGCAAAGTAGAGCCGTATTTCGGCAGCAAGAACGGGTTTTCGTTTGCGATTCTCTTCCCCCGATGATTCCCGCCACTACAAAGAACTTCACAACCTGACACGGGCGACGCCGGCGGCTGATCACCGCCGGTGAAACCAGACCAACAGCAAGGCAGTGCGGTGCCGCAACCACCGCGTTGCCTTTTTTCGTTGGTCTCGCCCGTTGGTGGCGGGTGGGCGAGTGCTCAATCGGGCTTCATAAGCCCGGTCCGACGGGTGCGACTCCCGTGCCCGCAATTGGGAGCCTGACTATGGCAGACGACCTGGAACAGACGATTCGCGACAACGCACAAGGACCTGCGGAAGCGGCTGGCGACGTGGGACGCGTGCGTCAACACAGTCTGGTCGACCAGATCACGGTGGACCGTTACCTCGAAAGCAAGAAAGCGGCCAAGAAGAAAGGCCTGCGCGTATTGCTGCAGAAACTCATCCCGCCAGGAACGGATTGACGGGAGTCTGGAGTCTGCAGTCCGGAGCAAGAAGCATGTTCGGCTGGCTGGGGCAACTAATGGGACGTCGGAGTGGAGTGCGGGCTCGCACTCTGCGCCTCCGGACGCCCGTCTCCGGACTCCGACCTCTGTCCGCCCGCTACGACGCGGCACAGACCACTGACGAGAATCGGCGCCATTGGGCCAGCGCCGACGGACTCAGCGCGGATGCGGCCGCCAATCCCGAAGTGCGCCGCGTGCTGCGCAATCGTGCTCGCTACGAAGTTGCCAATAACAGCTACGCCAAAGGCATCGTGCTGACGCTGGCTAACGACGTGATCGGCACGGGGCCACGGTTGCAGATGCTCACGCTGGATGCGGAAGCCAATCGGTTCGTCGAGTCGGAATTCGGGGTTTGGGCACAGGCGTCCAGCCTGGCGGAAAAACTCCGCACGATGCGAATGGCTCGCGCGGAGGACGGAGAAGCGTTCGCCATTCTGACCAGCAACGAAAAACTCGACTCCCCGGTGAAACTCGATCTGCGACTGATCGAAGCCGATCAAATTGCCACGCCGGATCGCGGAATCCTGAACGTCAACAGCGTGGACGGCATCGTGTTCGATGCGGCCGGCAATCCTACCGAGTATCACGTGCTGCGATACCACCCTGGCGACGTCAAGCCGTTGTGCGATCTGACGTACGATCGGATCCCGGCCGAGTCGGTGATTCATTTCTTTCGCAGCGATCGCCCTGGTCAGAGTCGTGGCATCCCGGACATCACGCCGGCCCTGCCGCTGTTCGCCCAACTGCGCCGGTTCACGCTCGCCGTGCTGGGGGCAGACGACGAAACGTGGGCCCACGTGGCGGCCAATGCCAATTCTGCGAACGCTTTGGAGGTAATGACGATGGAATTCGAACAATGGGCTGCGGACAACGGTGCGACCGGCACGCTGACGCTGACCGAAGGCGTCACGGGAATCGCGGCAGCGACGACCACCGTGGGAACTCCGACGCTCTCGTTGTCCTCCTCGAGCGGAATCGCCAACGGGACGGTCTCGGAAACGCTGACCGGAACGAACACGCTCTGGAGCAGTGAAACGGCCGCGAGCTTGTTCACCGTGTCAGGCGGCACCGGTGCGAGCATTAGTTCCATATCCGTATCGAGCAACACCAGCTCCACGGCGGTTCTGACCAAGGGATCCACGTCCGGCACTCTGACGATCACTGACGCCTCGACGGGCGCCACGGCGACTTTCACCGTCACGGCGACATCAGCCACCGGCGTAATTGTGTTCCTGGGGAACAGCACGACCTACGGCTCGGGCATCCCGTGGAACCTGCCGACGTACCCGTCTCGAGTGATGGATGTTCTGAACGCAGCGAGTGCCGGAAGGACCGGATACGTGGTCTACGAAGGCGGCGCGACGATCGCCCGGATGCAGCAGATTTTCTTCGACGCCAATGGCGGAACTCAGAACTCGCACTACGCTGCCGGTCAGGACAATATCGTTGTGATTCTTGGAGGCGGAAGCGACCTTCCGACGCACACCGGCGCAGAAACGTGGTCTTACATGCAGACCTTCGTCACGGCCGCGAAAGCAGCGGGGTGGCGAGTCGTCATCGCCTCGGCCGCCGTCAACCCTGGCGATACCTACGAGACCAACCGGAAAGCGTATCACGCCCTGGTGGACGCGAACTGGTACGGATTTGCCGACGCTTTCGCGGCGTGGCACACCGACCCGCGAGTCGGCCCTGGCGCGACCGGCGCGAACACCACGTACTACCAGGATTACAACCACCCCACGTCGGCCGGTGCGTGCGTCTATGCGGAGTATGTGCTGCTGGCATTGGAGGCGCTGGGCGTCTACACGCCGACGGCCTCGGTGGATCTGTCCAACTACACACTGAAATCCAACGTGGTTTCCGCGTCGTATGTGGTAGCCGGGCACGACAACTACATCGGCGGCAGCGCGGGCACCTACCCCACCACCGCAACGAGTCAGGCCGCACAACTGGCGACCGACCAAGCGGCGGTCAACGCGGTCAAGGCGAAGCTGCAGAACGATACGACCGTACTCGGCGTCACAGGCACGTTCGACCTTTCCGCCTACGTGCTGAAAACGGACGTGGTGGCGGCGTCCCATGTCGTGACGGGGTTCAGCAACTATGTGGGCGGCGGCGCCGGGACGTATCCCTCGACTGCCACCAGCCAGGCCGCGCAGCTGGCCACCGACACAGCCCGCCAAGGCGAAGATCCAGAACGATACGACGATCCTGGGCGTGACCGGTACGTTCGACCTGTCCACGTACACGTTGAAATCCAACGTAGTGTCCGCCGCATATGTGGTCACAGGATACAGCAACTACCTGGGCGGCAGCGCGGGCACCTATCCCACTACCGCGACGAGTCAGGCCGCACAACTGGCGACCGATACGGCGGCAGTCAACTCAGCGAAAGCCAAGATCCAGAATGACACAACCATCCTCGGCGTCACGGGAACCTTCGACCTCTCGACCTACACGCTGAAGTCGAACGTGGTCTCCGCATCCTATGTCGTCTCGGGTCATGACAACTACGTCGGGGGCGTCGCGGGCACCTACCCCACGACGGCCACCTCCCAAGCGGCTCAGTTGGCGACCGATGGCGTCGCTGATCGCGTCCTATGCGCTGCAGGGTTTTGCGATGGTATCTACCACGATGACCACCGTTGTCGCACGACTGGCCGGGCGACTGATCTCGGCGATGAGTTCTGTTGCGGGACTCGGTCGGGCGTTTTCCGCAGCGGCGGGACACGTGCTCGCGTTCTCGCGTCAGGGAGCACAGGCCGGTTGGGCCATCGGCGCCGCGTTCGGCAATCTGCTTACATCCGGCGTCGGCTCGGTGCTCACGCTGACCGCCAGTCTCGTGCGTCTGGGATTCAGCGCGACTGCGTCTGCCGCTCGGATCGCGGTGTCACTGGGCCCATCGCTGTGGAACGGCTTCACGGCAGCGGCTTCCGCTTCAGTGGCCGGAGTGCGCAGCGCACTGTCCGCCGGTTCGGCGGCGGTGAGTGCCCTGGTGCGTGGCTGGAAGGGCGACATCGGCCTGTTCACCAATCGTGTGAATACGGCCTTCTGGACGATCGGAGCCAAGACTCGCGAGTACGTCACCACGCTCAAGTCGGGCGGTCTGTCGCAGGCGTTGGCACTGGCCAGAGCCGATTTCCGACAACTGGCGGCCGCAGCGACTGCGTCGTTCCGGGGTATCCAGCGCACGGTGTTTTCTACTGCGTCCACGTTACGGACCGCGATCGTCACGCGGTTGCCGCAAGCCTGGCGCGTGGTGCAGGCGACGGGCATCTCGGCTTTCTCCCGCATTCGGCAAGTCGGTGTCAGTACGGCGTCGGTCGTGGGTCGAGCGATGCGCGGCATGACGGTCAGCATGGGGCGCAGCCTGAGCCAGGGCATCGGCGGCATCACCTCATCGCTGGGTGCGCTCGGCGGCTTGATGGGCGGCACCGGACTGGGAGCCGTGCTGACTACGATCCCGCTGGTGACCACCGTGATCGGCGGACTGGCCACAGCCGTCGCTTCGCTGTTGTCTCCGTTCGGATTGGTGGCGGCGGCCATCGCCGGCGGGATCTATGCCTGGACGCAGTGGAGTCAATCTGGAAAGGCGGTCCTGGCTACGGTCACCACCGCCTTTCAGCAGATCTATGCCACGGTGCAGCAGGTCATCGGCGGTATCTCGAATGCTTTGGCCGCGGGCGATATCAAACTGGCGGCTCAGATCCTGTGGACCGGCTTGAAGGTCATCTTCTATCAAGGCGTTCAGGCGATTCAGACCATCTGGCCGTTGATCGCTCAGAGTTGCGTCCAAGCCTGGGCGTGGATCAAAGACTCGGCCGGCAGCCTGATGAATTGGCTGGCCGGACTGTGGGCACAGTTGCCCGCGTGGATTACAGGTCCGCTCGGTGCCGTGGCCTCGTCGTTCGGCTCGCTGCTCGGTCCGGCCTTTTCCTGGATCGGTCAGCAGTTCTCGCAGTTGACGGCCTGGGCCGGCGAGACGTTCGGAGGCATTGCGGATGCGATTGCGGCCGGCGATTGGGGACTGGCTTTCGAGATTGCCTGGGCTTCGATCAAAGTCGCTTGGGCCAAGGGGATTTCTTGGATCACGCAGACTTGGAGCGAAGTGACGACCGGCATTGCCATGATGTTCGATAGCGCCGTGACGGCGATCCGACAAATCTGGGGCAATGTGATCACCTGGATCGCAACGAAACTGGTTCAAATGTACGACGGTGCGATGCAGATTCTGGGCGCTATCGCGGAATGGGATCCGACGGGACTCGCGCAGCGACTGCATGACGCGATGGCGATCGACACTCAAGGCGTGCTCCGCACCCTGCAACAGGACAATCAGCAAAACAATCGCGGCCTCGAACAGGGATTGCAGCAGCGCAACGACGCCCGTGGCCAGGCTCTGCTCGACCAGCAGAAAGCAGCGGAAGCCGAACTGGAGCAATTGCGTCAGCAGCGCCGCGACAAGCTGGATCAGGCTCAGACCGCTGCTGAAGCGAAAGGTCCCGTGGATTGGGCCGCCCAAACGGCCGCAGCTCAGGCCGATCTGCAGAAGTCGCTGGATGCGGCTGCCGCACTGCCCAAACTGTTCGATACCAATCTGGCCAACGATACCCTGCAGCCGGCCGCCGAAAACACCAGCGACTTGGCGATGGCCGACACGTCCAAAGGGTTTTCGTCGCAAGGCACATTCAGTGCCGCCGCCGTGTGGGGGCTGTCGGCCGGCGGTGTGAACGAGCGGGCGGCCAAAGCGGCGGAATCCACGGCCGCCAATACGCGGCAACTGGTCGATCACGCAAGGCGAGGACGCCTCGTGTTCGGCTGATTGTGATTCCGATTCTGATTCCTATTCCTTATATCTACGGACGCGTGCATGCCTGTCCAAATCACGGAACTCTACAAAAGCGGCGAAGGCGTTGAGAGCCTCGACAATCCCTCGGCCGTGCTCCTCTTTGTTGTCACCGGCACCAGCGATGACGTGGAAGTCCGCTCGACCATCGAAGCCCACGTGCCGGGCACGTACGTGGGCCTGCCGATCCAGGACTACGACTTCCGCCCGCTGGGCAACGGCATCTGGGAAGTCGCGGTCCACTACGGACTCAAGAAGCAGACCAACCAGTCGTCCTTCTCCTTCGATACGGGCGGCGGCACGGCGCACGTCAGCAACAGCATCTCCACAGTCGCCCGCTATCCGGGCACCGCTCCCGACTGTCAGGGAGCCATCGGCATCTCGGGCGACTCGGTCGAAGGCGTGGATATCACCGTGCCGGTCTACAACTTCTCCGAGACACATTATCTGCCGGCTGCCTCGATCAGCGGCGGTTACAAGGCCACGCTGTTCAATTTGACTGGGAAGGTGAATTCCGGTTCGTTCAAAGGTTTCGCCGCTGGCGAAGTGCTGTTTCTCGGATCGTCTGGTTCGCAGCGGGGCAACGAGGATTGGGAGATCTCTTATAAGTTCGCGGCCAGTCCGAACAAGACAGGCTTGTCGGTCGGGTCGCTCACGGGCATTGCCAAAGGCGGCTGGCAGCACCTGTGGGTGTTGTACTCGAGCGCGGTGGACCAAAACGCCCTGATCAAGCGGCCGATCGCAGCCTATGTGGAACAGGTGTACTGGCCGGCGGACTTTTCGCTGTTGGGCATTGGAACCTGAACCATGGGCGATCCGCTCAAGAAGGTACTGCCGGGCCAAGAACTCGCGATTCCCGCCGAGGCCTACAACGCGTTCGTCGATGCGGCGATGGCCTGTCGCGGAAATCGATCGCTGGGTCTGACGGGACCAAGCCAAGCGGGACGCCACGCCGGCCTGATCAAAGTGAAAAACAATACGGCCGGTGTGCTGCAGCGGTTCGCACCGGTCGGTCTTCACAGTCTGGCCATCACCCCCAGCGGCAGCCTGGAGAACTTCCAAAACACGCCCGTGATCAACGTGGTGGCACCAGGGAGTTCCACGTACCTGGGCAAGTTCGCTGTGCTGCAGGAACCGCTGGCGGCAAGTTATCTCGGCGACGCGGTCGTCTCGGGCGTAACGGTAGCCCAAATCACCGTCAATCACGCCAGTCACGATCGGGCCGATGTGGATCCAGCGGGCGGAGCGTCGCTGGTCTCGGCGTATTACGGGGCGGCCGAGATTCTGTATGTCGAGTCGGGCACCGGCAGCAAGTGGGCCGTACTGCGACTGGGGTCTTTCGTCGCACCGCTACTCAAAGCCAAGGCCGGCGCTCAGATCGCTGTGGGCGGCTCCGGCACGGTATCCATTTATCGCAACGGCTCGGCCACGGAATCGGTCACGGCACATCTCAACTGGATGGACGGTAACCAGGCGGTGGCCGCCAACTCCGAACTTCTCATTCAATACTTTCGCGACGAAGCGAAGTGGATCATCGTCGGCGCGGAGTGCACCACCTGATGGCAACGCGCAATCGCATGTCGGTGGCCCGCTGCTGCTGCAGCACCTGCAACTGCAACTGCAACTACGAGGCAGCCGACGGGAACGAATGGGGACCGGATCCCTTCGACACGCTGGATGCCGGCTGGGTGGCCAAGTGGCCGGCGTACGACACGTTCTCCGCGAGTGGCGGCCGGCTGAGCAATAGTGCCGTTGCGAATCCCAACTCGGGCACCTGGTCCGCACTCCATCGTACGGCGTCGATCAATCCGCTGGGTTTGAAGCTCATCATCGAAAGCCAGGTCTACAGTAATCCCTATTCGGCGACCACCGGGATCATCCTGACGGACGGCTTGTCATTTCGTTTGTTTGCCCGCTGGAATCTGGGCGGGATCGGTCTGTACGCCTTCGGCACGTACTACACCTTTCCCAACATCGCCGTGCAGAGCGGCGACAAGCTCTCGCTCAAGCTCTGCCACACGTCGGGCTACCAGTACAAGGCCTGCTA
>CAIPEB010000323.1 GCA_903863885.1 uncultured Planctomycetaceae bacterium
ACTCCAGACTCCAGACTCCAGACTCCAGACTCCAGACTCCAGACTCCAGACTCCAGACATGCCGCGCGACATGATGGCCACATCGCGCGGCTTTGCTGGTGATGCGGAATCTCAGCTCCACGAAGCGCCGTTCTTGTGCGTGCCGCAGATTGCGACTTTCATGCCGAGCGCTTCGGCCATGGCGGCCTTGGTCAGCAGGGCTTTGTCGGCGTCGGTTTCATTGTTGGCATAGGCGACCTGGATGTGGTTTGCCTTGTGGCGGGCCATCATCTGGTCGCGGGTGACGCCGTACAGCACCGCGTGCATGATCGGCCACTGCGGAGTCGTTGCCTGCCAGCGCCGGTTGGTTTCTTCTTCGGGCAGTCGCACTGCGCCGGCGCGTCCCAGGTCCATGCAGAGCTGGCCGTTCTCGATGAAGATGCGGGACCAGACGATCTCCCCGACTTTCGAGATGCCTTTGACGGTGCCGCCGCCGTTGGGGAAGTACATCGCGGGCTGCCGTTCGCTGGACGAGCCCTGCCAGCCGCCCTCGAAGTGCGCGGGCGGAACCGCGCCGCTGATCAGGAACACCCACACGTACTGGTCCGTGGACTTGGAAGCATCCCAGTCGGCCCAGCGGATATCGTGCAGCGTGTTCTCGACGGGCTGGCCGAGCGCCTTGTGCACGCGGTAGGTCATCAGGCCGTCGAGCCCCGCGCATTCGTCGACTTCGTTGAAGTGCGGCAGCGGTTCGCCTTCGAACAGCACGCGTTTGCCGTCGCGGCTGCGCACCGGCGGTCGGTCGGAGTTGTTCAGCGTTCCCTCGACCAGATCGCTGGCCGGCATCAGGTCCTTCAGGCCCTGCTGGTACTGGATGCCGATCGTGGCGCAGCCGAAATCATCCGCGATGCGCACGGCGGCAATGTACATCTTGCACTGCATCAGGATCTGGTCGTCGGTCAGATCCGTTTTCGGATTGGGTCCGGTGACGAACTTCATGCCGCGCTGGTCCATCCAGCGGCGAACCTCGCGCGCCTCGTTGTCGGAGACCTGCGTCGATTCGAAGTACAGTGCCGACTGGCTCAATCGTTCTTTGTAGACACCGGTCGCCATCAGCATGTCGTCGGGAATGATGGCGTTGTACATGCCCATGCAGCCTTCATCGAAGATGCCCATGATGGCCTTCTCGCGCTGCAGTTGCTTGGCAAGTTGTTCGCCGAGCCGGCGGTCGCTTCCCTTGACCTTGACGTCGGCCAGCGGATGCACGTGATCGGTCTTGTGGCGGATCTTGCCTTTTTCCAGCCACTTGGCCAGATTGCGGCGGAACTCGGCGTCCTGGAAATCTTCTGACCAGAGAGTCGAATAGCGCACGCCGGCCTTGGTCAGCGAACCGTTCAGATTCAGCATGCCGACCAGTCCCGGCCAGGTGCCGGACCAGTTGGCTACGGTCAGGATCGGGCCGCGATGCGTGATCAGTCCGGGCAGCACGTGATGCGAATACTGCCAGACCGCTTCGGCCACGATCAGTCTTGCTTCCGGGTCAACGTTGCGAAAGACGGCCATGCCTTCTTTCTGCGACCCCAGGAATCCGTGTTTCTCGTCCGCCTTGTACGGGTGGGCTCGCACGATGCGATAGCCGCACGCCGCCACGGCCTCGCCGAGCGCCGTTTCCATTTCGTGCTGCGCGGCCCAGCATTCCTGATTGGCCGACAACCGCAAGTCGCCGCTGGCCACGAGCAGCACGTCCTTCTTTCCTGCCTTCAGGGGTTTGGCGACTTTCGACACGGTGTTCGACATAACAGAGTCTCCTTCACGACGTGCGGCGTGTATCGGCACAATAGCAATTGATCAGAGCAGATGATCGATCAAAGTACCGGGCGCAAACGAGCCAGAGTACCGGCGAACCATCTTAATCGGGCGCGCGTTGCGGGGAAAGATAACGCGCGTTTTCCGGTTGTTTCGCGAGTTGGTTTGTTGCGGCATTGAAACTGCGAAAGGGCTGCCGGTTGCACCGCCGGCAACGCGTCGGAGCCGAAGCGGCTGAAAACGGGGCTGTGCGGACTGGGAGACGCAATCCCGGGCCGCCGGTGCGCTATCCCGCAGAATTCGTCGGGCTTTTCTCGACAGCACATTGTAAAAGTGCCATAATGCTGGCTGTCATCAGGCCCAGCTGTTAACGCTATTTTCTTTCGTCCGAATCTGCTTCGCGAGGTGCTCCATGCATCGTGCCTTCGCCGTGTTGGTACTCAGTGTGTTTGTCGCCGGCTTGATCGGCTGCGGCGGCTCTAGTGAACCGTCGGGCGGCGAGAGCGGCCAGGCGGCGTCGAGTGCTCCCGCACCGCCTCAGTTATCCGGTCCTCCGCCGGGTGCGGCGCCGGGCGGTGCTCCCGCTGCAGCTCCGGCTGCTGCTGGCGGTCCTGCCGCTGGCGCGGAAGGCGGTCCCGCTCCGGGCGCTGAAGGCGGCGCGGCTCCGCAGGCTTCGTCCGGTGTGCCCGGCGAGATTCCTCCGGGCGGCACTGCAGGCGGCCCTCCTCCGGGCGCCTTCCCTCCGGGCATGGTTCCGGGCGTTGGCACAATGCCCAGCGGCGGCTCGAGTGGCAGCCCGCCTCCGGGTTACACGGGCGGCAGTCCGCCTCCGGGCATGAATCCGAGTGCAGCCACCGGCGCAACAGCGGGCGGTCCTCCTCCCGGCGCTTTTCCTCCGGGTATGGTTCCGGGCGTTGGTACTATGCCCAGCGGCGGTTCGAGCGGCAGTCCCCCGCCGGGGTCCGCAGGTGGCAGCCCGCCTGCTGGTTACTCGGGTGGTAGTCCTCCTCCGGGATACTCTGGCGGCAGCCCGCCGCCCGGCTATTCGGGCGGAAGTCCTCCGCCGGGCTATTCGGGTGGAAGTCCTCCGCCGGGTTACGCAGGAGGTGGCAGCCCGCCGCAGCAGGGCAGCTTGGTTCCGGGCGCTCAGGCCGGTGCACCGCAGCAGGGCAGCTTGGTTCCCGGCGCTCAGGCCGGTACACCCGGTGGCAGTACACCAGGCGTGCCTGCCGGTTATCCCGGAATGCCGCCAGGTGCGGGTGGTCCCGGTGGTTTGACGGCTCCGGGTGCGGAAAGTCCAGCGGGCGGCACCTCCTCAGGTGTGCCTGCCGGTTACCCCGGCATGCCCGGCGGATATCCCGGCATGCCCGGTGGAGCCGGCGCTCCCGGATTGGCCGGTGCCGGAGGAACTCCCGGTGCGCCGGGCGCTGCTCCCGCTGCACCTCCGGGCTACAACACTCTGGCTCAAAACGCATTCTCGCAGGGACGAGAGTCTGATGCTCTCAAGTACCTGTGTGCCTATGCGCTGACAAGTGACGAGGGTGCCTCGGAAATTCTGCCGAAGATCCAGTGGTGCAGTGGCCTGGCTCAGCCTGTGCTTGCTGTTCGCTGGGGAGTTGGCGCCGTGGTCACTCCCGACAGCTACAAATCGGACTTGAAACCCGTCGGTTCGAATCAGGCATTGCCGCAGAAAAAAGGAAAGCAGGGCGGGCCCGATTCGCCCAGCGGTGCTGCTCCGGCGATGCCTGGTCCCGGCATGATGCGGCCTGAAGGTGGAATGGGCGGACTCGGCAGTGCAACGGGTGCCGGATCCAATGCAGTGCTCGCTCAATTTGCGGGCGAATTGGGAGAGCGGTTCCTCACCGACTTCCAGGCTCGCGTGCAAGGCGGAAACTTCGGCGAAGTCCTGCGGGACGCTCCGCCTCCCGGTACCGTAGCTGCCGGCGGTTCGTCGGGCTACGGCGGCGGCTCCCCTGCGGGTTACAGTGGCGGTCCGCCGCCGGGCATGGGCGGTGCCCCGGGAATGGCCATCGGTGCCGGTGCTGAATCGCCTTCGGGCCACATGGGCCCGCCGGCCGGAATGGGCGGCCCTCCTGGCATGGGCGGCGGTGCGGTCGGTGCCCGGCCGGCAGCCGCAGGGGCTGTGCCTCAGATTACGACCGGTCTGTGCTTCCTCGGCCTTGATACGCAGGAACGATTGCTGCAGAAAGCCGCAAAAGAGGGCGTGCAGGTACTCGTCCTGCTCAACATCAAGATCACCGTGAATCGCAAGACCAGCCTGATCACCAATGAGACCAGCCTGCAACTGATCAATGTGGCCAAGAAAGAAAAGCCGCTTTACGCGACAGGCGATTTCAACAACCTCAAGATCCAGAACGAACGGGCCTCGAACAAGAACGACGGCGTGAAGGAAGAGTTCGACAAACTCTTCAAGTTCATCGACGGCAATCTCGTCGTTTCGGCCCCGCCGGCCTCGTTGAACGCAGCCAATGTGTTGGGGCGAGTTTCAACACTGGCCGCAGCCAAGCATGATAACGTGCTGCCCGTTCTGGCGGAAATCCGTTTCTGGAACCGCAAGAACCTGCTCCCCGAGCCGGAACTGGTCAATGCTTACAAGCAACTGCTCGGCGAAGAGCAGGGCAACCAGCTGGCCACGGGCGACGAAGCGGCCAAGAAGAAGGCAGTCGAAAAGCTGCTGCCTCGCAGTTGATTGAATCAGGTCGGAGGCCACGGATTTGCACGGACAACGAGCAGCCATCGGCTATGCTCTGGGAAGTTTGTCCGTGTTCCATCCGTGAAGATCCGTGGCCTCTTCTCTTTCAGACTCGCAATAGTTCAGGAAAATGCCGGCCCGCCGAACAGGCTGAGCAGCAGCGAGGCGAGTCCTGCGATCGCAATCCACCGCTCAGTTCGTGCGCCGATTCGTCCCATGACCATCAGGCTTGCGGCCAGCATGGCAGACGCGGCCATCCAGATCAGGCTGCGCGAATATCTGGCCCTGGCCAGGTCCGCCGACGCCTTCAGCACTGCCGCTCTCGCAGCGTTCAGCTTCTGAGCAGTTTCCTTTGACTCGGCATCTTGCTGCTGGGGCTTGGCTTTTTCGGCCTTCGCATCGATGCTCTTCGAGTGCTCGTATTCCTGAACGGCGACGTCGGCTCTCAATCGCGCCACGTGACTTTGCTCACGCAGGTCACAGCCTCGCAGCAGCAGTATGATGAAGAAGCCCGCCACGGCTGTCGTTCGTGCAGCGCGCAGCGGTACGTCGGACGAACTTCGTCGAGCGAACTTAAAGGAAGTGCGGTCGGTTGATGCGCCGGTGGCGACAGCGGCAGCGTCATTTGTTTCGCGGGGTTTCTCCCTCGGTTTGGCGGCGCTGTTGGGATATAACTCGGCCAACTCGCCGGCCGCCACCCACGTTTCCATGCCTTCTTTCCAGACCAGATCGTCGTGACGGACCTTGCCCGCCGCCGCCAGGGCCTTGATCTGGGCCGTTGTCAGCGGTCCCTTTTCCACGTCCCCGTGAGCGTAGTACCAGACTGGATCCGTCATCGTCGGGCTCCGGAGCGCATCGCGTTCAAGATGAAAAGGCTGCGCCAATATAACGCAGCCCCCCGAAAGCTCAAACTCGATGCCGGATGCTTGAGACATTCGTCGCGTGGCAACGTTTGAGGGTAGACGTGGGTTTCAACCCACAGCGTCGAGCTTCCTACTGACTTCTGACTACCTCTCACTTCCTACTGGTATCCGGCATCCGCTCCCGCACTTTCGCCCCTCACCCCCGCCCCTCTCCCCAAAACAAGTTTGGGGCGGAGGGGGGAAGAGTATTTTTGCCCCCAAGAAAGTTTGGGGCGGAGGGGGGAAGAATATTTTCGGGGGATCGATCGGGCTGGACGAGTTGTTTCTGATGCTGCCCGAGGCAAGGTGCGAGGGGAGAGAACGCATTGCAGGGAAGTTAGCTTCATTCCTCCGATCACCCTGAAACGAGCGTGAGGCGAAAAAGCGGGAACAGAGTATTGCGAGTCCCCCCCAATATGAAGAAGTCTCTCCCCTCGCCCTCAGCTTGCTGGGGGAGAGGGGCGGGGGTGAG